>CADCUJ010000064.1 GCA_902805855.1 uncultured Nocardioidaceae bacterium | reverse complement strand
CATCGAACGATTCTGGGAGGAAAGGCGTTCACGATGGACTACTCAATGGATACCGCACCCCTTGCGGTCTCTCAATCGGTCACC
Organism: uncultured Nocardioidaceae bacterium; assembly: GCA_902805855.1. Classification (GTDB taxonomy): domain Bacteria; phylum Actinomycetota; class Actinomycetes; order Propionibacteriales; family Nocardioidaceae; genus Nocardioides_C. The sequence goes on along the minus strand of CADCUJ010000064.1, from coordinate 5,475 downwards.
CTCGAGCTGATCGACCCCGGCGGCGCCACCACGCCGATCCAGGGCGAGTTCTACTACGACTCGTGCGACCCCTACGCGGTGACCACGGTCTTCAAGACCCCGCAGCACGAGGTCCGGTGGACCTTTGGTCGGGACCTGTTCTGCGAGGGCATCTACGAGCCGTCGGGCGACGGCGACGTACACGTGTGGCCGTGCCTGGACGCCGACGGTCACGCCGTGGTGATCATCGAGCTGTGCTCTCCGGACGGTGCGGCGATGGTCCAGGCCAGGACCGGAGTGCTCACCCAGTTCGTGGAGCGGATGACCGGCATGGTGCCGCTCGGCACCGAGTCCGAGCACATCAACCTCGACTCGACCATCGCCTCGCTGCTCGACTCCCCTGCTGCCTGAGCCGCTCGGCTAGGCTTCGCCCGGGCCGGCGAACGGGCCGTCCGCGCATAGCCAGAGGCGGCTCAACGAGCGAGGGGTCCCGTGCTTGGAGTTCATGACACCGACGTCGAGCTGTTGTGTGCGGTGGACCTGGTCAACTCAGGAAAGGATGAGGAGCAGCTGGCCGACCTGGACGCCTTGGGTGACTTCGTCACCCGGCACCGGGTCAGCGACGTCACCCGCCTGACCCAGGAGGACCTGCTCGCCGTGCACCGCCTTCGGGAGCGGATCCAGCCGCTGTTCGACACGAGCGACGACGAGGCCGCCGCCAAGATCGTGAACACGCTCCTGGCCCAGGCGCCGGTGATTCCCAGGATGACATCCCACGACGACCATCCCTGGCATCTGCACTACTCCTACCCCGGCGCTTCCTTGGCCGACCACCTCGCGGTCGACCTCGGGATGGCCTTCGGACGGATCATCGCCTCCGGGCAGCGGGAACGGCTGCGCCGGTGCGCGGCTCCCGGCTGCCGGCGCGTCCTCGTGGACATGTCTCGCAACCGCTCCCGGCGCTACTGCGACGCCCGCACCTGCGGCAACCGCCTGCACGTCGCCGCCTACCGCCAGCGCCGTCGCGCCGAGGCCGGCTGAGCCGACCCTGCCGCCCGGGCTCAGGGGTCGATGCCGCGCTGCTCCCCCTCCGCCCAGGCCGCCATCGCCTCCCGGGTCAGCGGTCCGGGAGCGTCCAGCGCACGACCGTCGCAGCGCTCGACGGGCTGCACGTCGCGGGTGGTGGAGACCAGGAAGATCTCGCTGGCTGCCTCCAGCACGGCGACCGGCTCGTCGACCTCACGTCCGCCGTACCACTCCAGCAACAGCGCACGGCTGATCCCCGCCAGGCACCCCGACTCGAGCGTCGGGGTACGCACCTCGCCGTCGACCACGTAGAACACGTTGGAGCCGGTGCCCTCGCACACGTTGCCGGCGAGGTTGGCGAAGATCGCCTCGCTGCCTCCTCGCTCGTGGGCGTAGGCGAGCGCGATCACGTTCTCGGCGTACGACGTGGTCTTCAGACCGGCCAGGACACCGCGCTCGTTGCGGGGCCAGGGCACCGTGGTGACTGCGGTGGGACCGGGCCACGGCGGGAGCACGTCCGCAGCCACGACCAGCGTGGTCGCCTCGTCACCGCGACCCGAGCCCAGCGGGGCCGCCCCACCGGTATAGGTGATCCGCAAGCGCCCTCGCGGCAGATCGGCGGCATCGAGGACGTCCGCCACGCCGCGCCGCACGTCCTCCTCGGGAACCTTCGGCAGACCCAGACCCGCGGCTGACCTGGCCATCCGCTCGAGGTGGCGGGTCAGCGCGAACGGCTGCCCCTCGATGACTTTCACCGCCTCAAACACCCCGTCGCCGACCGTGAAGCCATGGTCGTTGACCGCGATCGCGGGACCGCTCGGATCATCGAGCAGCTGACCGTTCATCCAAGCGTGCATGACCACGACCCTAGGGCCACTCGGTCGTGCTGACGTGCCCGAGTACGGCGACTCGAGTGCGGGGTGGGTGAATTGGACCCGGCAACGAGTTCGGCTAAAGTGCTCACGCACGTTCGAAGAGGGTCGAACCGGCCCACTTCGGCGCGGTGTGATGCGGACGTAGCTCAGTTGGTAGAGCGCAACCTTGCCAAGGTTGAGGTCGCGAGTTCGAGCCTCGTCGTCCGCTCGGAGAAGGGTCCAGGTCCCCTCCTTGGTGGAGTGGCCGAGAGGCGAGGCAACGGACTGCAAATCCGTCTACACGGGTTCAAATCCCGTCTCCACCTCGGGCGATTGGCGCAGCGGTAGCGCGCTTCCTTGACACGGAAGAGGTCACTGGTTCAAACCCAGTATCGCCCACCAAGCTGACCTGCGGGGATACCTGCAGAATCAGCCGCCGTGCAGAATACGTGCGCAAGCCCGTTCGGTCGCCTGGCCTTTTCGAAAGGCGGCACCATGACCACAACGCACACCACCGCATCGCCCGAGGTGCGCCCGACCGTCTACTCGGCCACCGCACCGCACCCCGACGCGGGCCCCTGCCCGTCCTGGTGCTGGGTCGCCCGGACCGGCGAGACGCATGAGGTCGAGGTCCGGCTCGGCGGTGAGGTCGAGCACGCCAGCGACCCGCTCAGGGTGCGCGCCAGCCTGCACGGCGGCGTGCGCGCCAGCCTGCACGGCGGCCGGCTGAGTGACGGGGAGACGGAGTTCGCCTCCGTCGAGCCGCACCTAGAGACCATCGGAACGGCTGCACCGGCCATCGTGGTGGCCCTGCGGCACTACACCTACCCCGGCCCGGAGCACCACTACGGCGACGTGCTCAGGCTGGCCGTCACCGACGCTGAGGAGCTGGCGCAGGTGCTGGCGTACCTGGTCCAGCAGGCGAAGGGCAGCTAATCGCTCCAATCAACGCAGCTCGACCCCCCGGCAGTGGTGAGTGCCGGGGGGTCGGGCTTTGCGGCGGGCCGGGTAGTCGGTGTAGATGGTGTCGCATTTGGGCACGTTTTGGCTTAGTCTGCCGGGCGTGACATCAAAGCACGAGCAGGTTGAGGCTCTGCCTGATACGGCTGAGCGCGGTACCGAGACCGGAATGGCTATCGGGATGCTCATAGAACGCTTCGGGCTTGACCACCACCAAGCGTTCCAGCTCCTTACACGCTGCTCACAACGCAATCACCGGAAGCTGTACGACACCGCGGTGGAGTTCCTGATCACGCGGGAGTTGCCTAGCGCAGAGTTCGAACCGGAGGGCTCCGCAGTCGACCAACAGGCCAGCGATTCCTGGTAGCGGCATCGGCCCGGTTCGATGGGCTCGGACGGACAAGGCGTAGCCGCCACACGAAGGATTGGAGCCTCGACATGGCCACCAGCGGGGTACTGGGAGCGTTAGGGCGCGGCCTGGTCGCGGGTGCAGTTGGCACCGTCGCGATGACGGTGTCGGAACGGCTCGAGATGGCCGCGTCGGGACGGGCAGCAAGCCAGGTGCCCGGCCAAGTCGGAGCTCACCTCGTGCCCGGCAAGGACCCGGACTCTGCCTCCAACGTGGCCCAACTCAACACCGCGGTCCACTGGGCGCACGGCGTCACCATGGGCGCTGTTCGCGGGGCTCTCGACGTTGCCGGCCTCCGCGGCCCTCAGGCCACTCTGGCGCACTTCGCGCTGCTCTGGACTGGCGACGCCGCCCTCTACAGCGCTCTCGGGATTGCCGAGGCGCCCTGGCGTTGGACACCCGACGAACTCGCCACCGACATGCTGCACAAGGGTGTGTACGCCGGGGTCACCGGGGCGGTCTACGACGCCCTCGCGACTTAGCCTCTCAGCGGCACGGCGCCAGCAGTGCCAGCGCATAAGAATGCCGCCGAACTTCACGGCCGCGGAGCCATTGGTTAAGACTCCGGGGCCCCCTAGGGACCTGCACTCTCCGGGGAGTGCCTGCCCCGTAGCGGCCACGATATACCGAAGTCGAGGTCCGCTGACGGCTGCAGAGCACAAGAAACCGCCCCGCTGGGCGTACCAGCGGGGCGGCCGTCGTGCGACTGGGGCCAACCAGCAACCTTGTCGGTGCCCACGGCGTCTCTCAGCAAACCTTCAGGTTCCCGAGAACTCTTGGCTGGGGCGGTTGGGCAGTTGTCGGCTTCGTACGAGCTCACGTGCCACCTGGTGCAGCTTCTGGTTGCTGTGTGAGGAGACGCGACGCAGCACGGCGAACGCGCGGTCCGGGTCGATGTCGAAACGCTCCATCAGGATTCCTTGGGCCTGGCCGATCACCGTGCGGTTGGTGATGGCGGTGTGCAGGTGGCCGACGCGGCGGGTGGCCGCCAGGGCGACCGCCACCTGCGCGGCCAGCGCCCGCCCATCAACGCGGTCATCTTCGGTGAACGCATCCCGGTGACGGGAGTACAGGTCCATGGCACCCAGGCTGTCCTCGGTGACAAACAGCTGAAAGCACAGCATGCTCTGCATCCCGAGCTCCTCGGCGACCCGTGGTCCCCACGCCGGCCACCGATCATCGGTGGACAGATCACCGGCTACCACGGACTCCTCTCTCCACGCAGCATCCAGGCAGGGACCCTCACCGAGCTCAGCCTGCAGAGCGTCACCCCGGGCCGCCGCGTCACTGGTCACTGCAACGGTGTCCAAGCCGTGCTTCTTGTCGATGAACGCGACCGCGGCCTCGTCGCAGCCCTCGATCATCTCACCGGCCATGACTAGCGCCCTGTCCATGGTCAACGCGACGTCCTCTTCGGAACTCATCGAGCGTGCCACCGCCGAGAGCTGTTCGCTCAGTTCCTTCGCCGACATGAAACTGAGCCTTGCACGGGACACGGTGCACCGCCACCGAGAGCGACGAATGACCACCGCCTACGCGGGCACCGCTCCATTAGTCGGAGAACCTGGAGACAACCGGGCTCCGGCCAGGGCCGCCCCAGGTGCGCACCTGCTTGGCCAAGGGCGGCCCGCTGCATGCCCAGTGAAAGACCGCCAGTGGTAAGCCAAGCCTTCCAGTCCGCCTGCCAGAGTGCTGGTGGTCGGCACCGGGGACGGGGGTAGCGGCCCCCGGGTCTGGTCACGGGAGCCGCTACCTTGTCGCCACGGACTCTCCCCCGGAGGCCGCGTGGCTGCCCCCCGGACGGGATTTTTACATGCAAACCGGCGTATTGTCACCGAGCTATTACCGGAGATCCGCGTGCAGGTTTTTGCAGTGCACCGTCTTGCACGGATCCGGACGAAACCCACCATAGGGGTGGGACATCCCCCGTCCCCGGTCGAGACCCGAGCCATTCCCCCCGGCTCGCTCCTGCTTTGGACCTCCCCCCGGTCCCGGCAAGGTCTCGACCATCGAGGGCGGCCACGCACAGTGGCCGCCCTCGCTCATCCGCAGACCTATTCCGGCGCGCGGCCAGACGGGTCTTCGTCTCACGCTAGGCGGTGGGCCACCGTCCTCCGGCAGAGGACGTGCCGGGGGTCGGTCACGCGCTCGGTCAGCACGCCAGTCCTGCATGACGTGATGCAAGAGGTGCGGGCACCGGTCAGCTCAGAGATTGCTGAGTCGCACTCATGAAAACCACGGCCGAGG
>CADCUJ010000063.1 GCA_902805855.1 uncultured Nocardioidaceae bacterium | reverse complement strand
GATGGCCAGCGACCCGAGGATTCCGATCGGAATGTCCTTCTGCGGGTTCCGGGCCTCCTCGGCAGTGGTCGCCACGATGTCAAAGCCGATGAATGCGAAGAACACCAGCGCGGCTCCGGACACGACACCAGCGATCCCGAAGACAGCCGGCTCGATCCCGAGCAGACTCGTGATGAGGGGCAGATCGCCGAACCCGCCGCCCGCCTCTGGGACCGGCTGGGAGGGAGCTATGAACGGGGAGAAGTTCGAGCCGTCGATGTAGGCGAGCCCTACCACGATCACGGCCACGATGACGATCAGCTTGATCGCCACCACGACCTGGTTGAAGGCGCTGGACAGCTTGATGCCGATGATCAGCACCGTCATCACAGCGAGGGCGATCAGCACCGCGGGCAGGTTGACGAGACCCTCTTCGGCCGAGGTGAGCGAGGCCGGCAGGGTCACACCGACGATGCCTAGCACCTCCTGGAAGTAGTCGGAGAAGCTCGTGGACAGAGCAGCGGAGCCGATCGTGAACTCCAGCACGAGGTCCCAGCCGATGATCCACGCGATCAGCTCGCCGAACGTCGCATAGCTGAACGTGTAGGCGCTGCCAGCCACTGGCACGGTCGAGGCGAACTCCGCGTAGCACAGTGCCGCCAGCGCACAGGTCACGCCGGCGATGGCGAACGACAGCGCGATGGCCGGACCGGAGTTCGTCGCCGCAACCGTGCCGGTGAGGACGAAGATGCCGGCGCCGACCATGACTCCCACACCGAAGATCGTCAGGTCCAAAGGTCCGAGATTTTTCTTGAGCTTGTGCGCCGGCTCTTCGGTATCGGCGATCGACTGCTCGACGGACTTGGTGCGCAGAACACTCATGGCCAGCACCCTAGACCAGCGCGTGCCCGCTCTCCACGCTCGACACGTCCTCGACGATGCTCCGCGCCAGAGCCCGCGGCTCCAGGCCGACCTGCTCCAGGATCCGGTCCCGCTTGGCGTGGTCGAGGAAGGACTGCGGGAGCGCGTGCAGCCGGAACGGCGTGTCTACCCGAGCGTCGTTGAGCATCTGCAGCAGCGCCGCGCCGCAGCCACCGACCCGGCCGTTGTCCTCGACACTGACCACGAGGCGGTGCTCCCGAGCGAGGTCGATGATCATGGGGTCGAAGGGCTTCACCCAACGAGGGTCGACCACGGTGACGCCGATGCCCTGGGCGACCAGCCGCTCGGCGACGTCGACCGAGACCGAGGCCATGGAACCGATGCCGACGAGCAGCACGTCCTTGGTCCCGTTGCGGAACAGGACGTCCATCGAGCCGGCTCGGTCGACCGGCTCGAGGTCGGCGTTCGGGGATCCCTTGGGGAAGCGGACGACAGTCGGGGCGTCGCCGACCTGGACAGCCTCGCGGAGGAGCTCACGAAGGCGTACGGCGTCTCGAGGGGCGGCCAGTCGGAGTCCGGGCACCACCTGCAGGATCGACATGTCCCACATCCCGTTGTGACTGGGGCCGTCGGTCCCGGTCACTCCGGCCCGGTCCAGGACGAAGGTCACGCCACACCGGTGCAGGGCGACGTCCATCAGCACCTGGTCGAATGCCCGGTTCAGGAACGTGGAGTAGATCGCGACGACCGGGTGCAGCCCGCCGATCGCGAGGCCGGCAGCACTGGTGGCGGCGTGCTGCTCGGCGATGCCCACGTCGAAGGTCCGCTCCGGGAACTTCGCGCCGAACAGGTGCAGCCCGACCGGGTGCAGCATGGCGGCGGTGATGGCGACGAGGTCCTTGCGCTCGTCACCGAGTCGGACCATCTCGTCGGCGAAGACGTCGGTCCACTCCCGCCCCTTCGGGTTCTCCACCCCGGTCGCCGCGTTGAACGGTCCGGGTGAGTGGAACAGGTCGGCCTCGTGGCGTTCGGCGGCGTCGTAGCCGAAGCCCTTCTTGGTGATCACGTGCACGATCACCGGCCCGCCGAAGCGGCGGGCCCTCAGCAGTGCCTGCTCCACGGCCTGCCGGTCGTGACCGTCGATCGGGCCGACGTACTTCAAGCCGAGGTCCTCGAACAGCCCCTGCGGTGCCAACGCGTCCTTCATGCCCTTTTTGATCGCGTGCAGCGCGTCGTAGGTCGCCGGGCCGACCCCGCGGACACCGGTGAGACGTCGCTTGACCAGGTCGAGGACCTGCTCGTAGCGCGGGTTGGTGCGCAGCGTGGTCAGGTGGTTGGCCAGACCGCCGACGGTCGGGGTGTAGGAGCGGCCGTTGTCGTTGACGACCATCACCAGCTTGCGCTCCCGCTCCGACGGCAGCGTGGCCGCGATGTTGTTCAGCGCCTCCCAGGCCATCCCGCCGGTGAGCGCGCCGTCGCCGACCACGGCGACCACGTAACGATCCTCGCCACGAATCGCGTAGGCCTTCGAGAGACCGTCGGCGTAGGACAAGGAGGTGGAGGCATGCGAGTTCTCGACGATGTCGTGGACCGACTCGGCCCGGCTCGGGTAGCCGGACAACCCGCCCTCCTGCTTCAGCAGGCCGAAGCCGGCCGTCCGCCCGGTGAGGATCTTGTGCACGTAAGCCTGGTGACCGGTGTCGAAGACGACCCGGTCGGTGGGTGAGTCGAACACCCGGTGGATCGCCATGGTGAGCTCGACGACCCCGAGGTTGGGGCCGAGGTGACCGCCGTTCGTGGAGCAGGTGGTGACCAGGAAGTCGCGGATCTCGACGGCGAGCTTCTCGAGCTGGTCCTCGTCCAGGGCGCGTAGGTCGCCGGGGCCGGTGACCTGTTCGAGAAGGCTCATGTCGCCGAGTCTAGACGTGGCGTGGGGGACTACAGCCTGGCCACGAATCGGCGCCCGCGAAGAGCCTGCTCCACCAGTCCTACGGCCCTACGCTCCGCGATCAGCCGGGCCGCCTCGCGCTGCCAGGTCTCGACCGCGGCGTCGATGGTCTCCGCGTCCGCCACCTCTCGCAGCTCGCCCCGGGCCTCGCTCAGCCCGCGGCGGACCGCCGCCTGGCAGGCCTCGACGTGGAGCACGGCGAACCGGGCCAGCACCACGTCGTGGCGCCGGAGGACGACGTACCCGCGGTACTCGGGCGGGCAGATGTCGAGCAGCCAGCTCGTCGCGCTGCGCTGCCAACCAGGTGCACCCGGCGGCCGGACCTGGCGCGGCCAGCCGGGCGGGGTGACAAGGCGGTCCATCCCGCCAGCCTAGCCGAGCGTTCGAACACATGTTCGATCTGCATGGTGGGCGGATCAGCAGGACCGACCTGGGTCCTGCGGACCGCCCCCTGACACGGAATCCGTACGGTGCCCCTTTAGTGCGGAAGCCAGGACAGCCGGACATGGCGTTCGGCGTTGTCGACGTTGAGGTCGACCAGGCAGATGCTCTGCCAGGTGCCGAGCTGCAGCCGTCCGCCCAGGACCGGGACGCTGGCGTACGGCGGGACCAGTGCCGGCATCACGTGGGCTCGCCCATGCCCCGGCGAGCCGTGCTGATGCTGCCAACGGTCGTCAGCGGGCAGTAGCTCGCGCAGGGCGGCGAGCAGATCCTCGTCGCTGCCTGCGCCGGTCTCCAGGATGGCGATCCCCGCCGTGGCGTGCGGCACGAACAGATGGAGCAGCCCGTCCTGCTCGCCGGCGACGAAGCTCGCGCAGTCCCCGCTGATGTCGAGCACGATGTCGCTGTCGCCTGTCCGGCACGTGATCGTCTCACTTCGCATGCGGCAATCCTGCCCACTCCTCGACCAGAAGAGCGAACACGACCTCGTCGGTCCACTCCCCCTTGATCTGCTCGTTGCGCACGAAGTGCGCCTCCTGGCGCATCCCGAGCTTGCCGAGCACGGCGGCCGAGGCGGCGTTCCGGGCGTCCAGCCGGCCGATGATCCGGTGCAGCTTCACCTCCTCGAAGCCGATCTCGAGCATCGCCCGCGCCCCTTCGGTCGCATAGCCGCGGCCGAAGAAGTCCGGGTGGAGGATGTAGCCGACCTCACCGGAGCGGTGCTCGACGCTGCGCAAGAACAGCACGAACTCCCCGACGAAGCTGCCGGACTCCTTCTCTATCCCAGCCAGGGTCAACCCGTCGCCGTCGACGTCGAGCCGGGTGTCGCGGTGGCGTTCGAAGACCACCCGCGAGGTCGCCTCGTCCCGGGCCTCCCACGGCAGGTAGCGAACCACGTCGGCTCGGGAGTGCATGTCGGCCATCGCAGGGAAGTCGGACTCGATGAAGGGCCGCAGCAGGAGGCGGCCGGTGTCCACACTTAGGTGCCGGAGATCCACGCGGCCAACCTACCGACGGCGGCCCGAGGCTCAGGCGAGGCTGCTCCTGGCCAGCAGGACGACAGCGGACAGGCCGCACACCAGGAGGACGCCGCTGCGGATGTGTCGAGACGGGACCACCCGACGCAGCAGTCGGGACAGCGCGAAGCCGACCACCAGGCAGGGCATCAACAGCAGCGACAACACGAGCGTCTTCGTCTCCAGTGATCCGGCGAGGCCCAGGCCGAGCAGGCTCAGTCCGGCGCCGACGAGGAAGTAGATCGCCAGGGTCGACCGGATCTGCGCAGGGGCCCGGTGCTGGTAGAGGACGGCCAGGGGTGGTCCGCCGATGGAGGTCGCGGTCCCGCTGATGCCGGACACGAAGCCGGCACCGAGTAGCGTGCCTCTGGTGACCGGGAGGTCGATCGCGCGGACCGTGAGCAGCACGCCGGCCAGCACCATCACTGCCACCGCGATCCCGAGCTCGCGCGTGGAGAACCAGCCCACCAGGAGCACTCCGACGACGGTGCCCGGAACCCGGGCGGTGAGCGACCAACCCAGCCCGGACCAGTCGACCAGGTCGTGCTCCCGGACCAGCGTGACCAGCGGCATCACGAAGGCCAGCCAGAGCAGCAGGTCGGGCATCAGCGCAGGCTCCAGCAGCGTGGTGACCGGCGCGGCAACCAGACCGAGGCCGAGCCCGACCAGACCCTGGACAGCTGCGCCGACGACGAGCGTGGCCGCGAGGGCTGCGACGATCCCGACGTCGACTCCGAGGATCGTCAGCCCTTGAGCAGTCCGCGCAGCACGTACTGCATGATGCCGCCGTTGCGGTAGTAGCCCGCCTCGCCCGGGGTGTCGATGCGCAGCACGGCGTCGAACTGCTGATCGCCCGCGGACACCTTTACCGTCGAGGGGACCTGGCCGTCGTCGAGCGCGGTCACCCCGGTGATCGTGAAGGTCTCCTCCCCGGTCAGTCCGAGCGAGTCGGCACTCTCCCCCTCCGGGAACTGCAGGGGCAGCACGCCCATGCCGATCAGGTTCGACCGGTGGATCCGCTCGAAGGACTGTGCGATCACGGCCTTGACGCCGAGCAGCGCCGTACCCTTGGCCGCCCAGTCCCGAGACGAGCCGGAGCCGTACTCCTTGCCGGCCAGGATCACCAGAGGGGTCCCCGCGGCCAGGTAGGCCTCGGACGCCTCGAAGATCGAGGTCTGCGGCCCACCGTCCTCGAGCAGGTTGCGGGTGAAACCGCCCTCGGTCCCCGGCGCGAGCTGGTTGCGCAGCCGGATGTTCGCGAAGGTGCCGCGGATCATCACCTCGTGGTTGCCGCGACGCGAGCCGTAGGAGTTGAAGTCGCGCTGCTCCACCCCGTGCTCGGACAGGTAGCGACCGGCCGGGC
>CADCUJ010000062.1 GCA_902805855.1 uncultured Nocardioidaceae bacterium | reverse complement strand
CTCGCAGATGGGTGGGACGGAGGTCCCCGAGGAGAGCGCCGAGGTCGACATCCACACCACCGCCGGCAAGCTCGCCGACCTCGACCGCCGGCTCGACGAGGCGGTGCACGCGGGTTCACAGCGAGCGATCGAGAAGCAGCACGCGAAGAACAAGCTGACTGCTCGAGAGCGCGTGGTCGAGATGCTCGACGAAGACTCCTTCATCGAGCTCGACGAGCTCGCCCGGCACCGCTCGACGGCCTTCGGCATGGAGCGCAACCGCCCCTACGGCGACGGGGTGGTCACCGGCTACGGCACGATCGACGGCCGCCAGGTGTGCGTGTTCGCGCAGGACTTCACGGTGTTCGGCGGCTCCCTCGGCCAGGTCTTCGGGGAGAAGATCGTCAAGGTGATGGACCTGGCGATGAAGACCGGCTGCCCGATCATCGGCATCAACGACTCCGGTGGCGCGCGGATCCAGGAGGGGGTGGTCTCGCTCGGCCTCTACGGGGAGATCTTTCGGCGCAACGTGCACGCCTCCGGGGTGATCCCGCAGATCTCCCTGGTGATGGGTCCCTGCGCCGGAGGTGCGGTGTACTCCCCCGCGGTCACCGACTTCACGGTCATGGTCGACCAGACCTCGCACATGTTCATCACCGGCCCCGACGTGATCAAGACCGTCACCGGCGAGGACGTGACGATGGAGGACCTCGGCGGCGCACGCTCGCACAACACCCGGTCGGGGAACGCTCACTACCTGGCCTCCGACGAGGCGGACGCCATCGACTACGTCAAGGCGCTGGTCTCCTACCTTCCGCAGAACAACCTCGACGAGCCCCCGCAGTACGACGAGCCAGCGGACCTGAGCCTCTCGGAGCCCGACCGAGAGCTGGACACCCTGATTCCGGACTCCCCGAACCAGCCCTACGACATGCACACGGTGATCGAGTCGGTCCTCGACGCCGATGCCGACGGCGTTGGAGAGTTCCTCGAGGTACAGGCGCTGTTCGCGCCCAACATCGTGGTCGGCTTCGGCCGTGTGGAAGGGCGCTCGGTCGGCGTGGTGGCCAACCAGCCGATGCAGTTCGCCGGCACGCTCGACATCGACGCGTCCGAGAAGGCTGCGCGCTTCGTCCGTACCTGCGACGCGTTCAACATCCCCGTGCTCACCTTCGTCGACGTACCCGGCTTCCTGCCCGGCACCGACCAGGAGTGGAACGGGATCATCCGTCGGGGCGCGAAGCTGCTCTACGCCTACGCGGAGGCAACCGTCCCGCTCATCACGGTGATCACCCGCAAGGCCTACGGCGGGGCCTACGACGTGATGGGCTCCAAGCACCTCGGAGCGGACGTCAACCTGGCGTGGCCCACAGCCCAGATCGCGGTGATGGGCGCGCAGGGAGCGGTCAACATCCTCTACCGCAAGGAGATCGCGGCCGCCGAGCAGGAGGGCACGATGGAGGAGCGGCGCGCCGACCTGGTCACCGAGTACGAAGACCACCTGGCGAACCCCTACGTCGCCGCCGAGCGAGGGTACGTCGACGCGGTGATCGCGCCCCACGAGACGCGCCCCGAGGTCGTGCGGGCGCTGCGCCTGCTCCGCTCGAAGCGCGAGACGCTGCCGCCCAAGAAGCACGGCAACATCCCCCTGTGAGCGAGCACGGACCCGCGCCGACCCCACTGTTCGTGGTGCGGGGTGAGGCGAGCGCCGAGCAGGTGGCCGCCCTGACGGTCGTGTTGCAGGCGCTCGGGGCGGGTGCTCCGAGCGAGGGCGGTGCCAGCTCGGAGTGGTCCGCCCCCCACCGCAGGACGCGCGGCCCGCTGCGTCCGGGCCCGGGCGCTTGGCGTTCGAGCGGCCTGCCGCACTGAGCTGCGGCGCCTGCTTGCATACTCCACCTACAGTGACGGCGTGAGCACCCGTCCGGTCGACGCGATCGCGGACGCCTACGTCGCGGACGCGTGCGCACTCGACCCGATCACGGCCACCTACCTCGGCGTGTCCGGTCATGACGACCGGCTGGGCGACCTCTCGCCGGAGGGCTTCTCCGAGCGCGAGGCGCTGGCTCGCCGAGCACTCGCGGACGCGACCGCGGCGACACCGACCGACGAGCGCGAGCGGGTCGCCAGAGACTCCTTTCTCGAGCGCCTCGGCCTCAGCGCGGAGAGGTACGACGCGCTCGTCCCGCATGCCGAGGTCTCGGTAGTGGCCAGTGGTGTGCACGACCTGCGCCAGGTCTTCGACCTGATGGACACCGATGACGAGGAGTCGTGGCAGGCCATCGACAGCCGTCTCGCCGGCATCCCGCAGGCCGTGGAGGACTACCGCGCCACGCTGCTGTGGGCTTCCGGGCGGGGCATGGTCTCTGCGAAGCGACAGCTGCACGAGGTCGCGGCGCAGGTCCGCGGATGGACCGACGGCGAGACCAGCTTCTTCACCGGCCTGGTGGACGGCCTGGCCGCCGAGGGACCGCTCGCGCGCCGGCTCGAAGACCACGCACGGGCGGCCAGCGGGGCGTTCTCGGAGTTCGCGCGGTTCCTCGACCACGAGCTTGCCCCCAGGGGCCGAGAGGTCGAGGCGGTCGGTCGCGACCTCTACACGCTGTGCTCGCGCTACTTCCTCGGCGCGCAGTTGGACCTGGAGGAGACCTACGGCTGGGGCTGGGAGGAGCTGCACCGGATCACCACGGAGATGGACGCGGTCGCCGGGCGGATCACGCCCGGCGGCTCGGTCGATGACGCCGTCGCAGCGCTGGACGCCGACCCCGGACGGGTCATCTCGGGCAAGGAGAGGTTCCGCGAGTGGATGCAGTCACTCGCGGACCGGGCAGTCGTGGACATGGCCGACGTGCATTTCGACATACCCGAACCGGTACGTCGCATCGAGTGTCGCCTCGCCCCGACCACCGACGGCGGCATCTACTACACCGGGCCGAGCGAGGACTTCTCCCGACCGGGCCAGATGTGGTGGGCGGTGCCCGAGGGAATCACCGACTTCGCGACCTGGCGAGAGGTCACCACGGTCTTCCACGAGGGCATACCGGGTCACCATCTGCAGGTCGGGCAGACCGCCTACCGCAGGGAGAGGCTGAACCGCTGGCAACGGCTGATGTGCTGGGTCGCCGGGCACGGCGAGGGCTGGGCGCTCTACGCCGAGCGGCTGATGGACGAGCTCGGCTACCTCGACGACCCCGGCGACAGGCTGGGCATGCTCGATGGCCAGGGGTTCCGGGCCGCGCGCGTGATCATCGACATCGGCATGCATCTGCAGCTGCAGATCCCCCGCGACAACCCGTTCGGCTTCCACCCGGGAGAGCGCTGGACCCCGGCGCTCGGGCTGGAGTTTCTGCGCCAGCACTGCCGGATGGACGACCCGACCATCGTCTTCGAGATCAACAGGTACCTGGGCTGGGCCGGGCAGGCGCCCTCCTACAAGGTCGGCGAGCGGATCTGGCTGCAGGCCCGCCAGGACGCGAGTGAGCGGCTGGGCGACTCCTTCGACCTCAAGGCGTTCCACCGCGCCGCACTCGACCTCGGCTCTCTCGGGCTAGATCCGTTCCGGGCAGCGATGGCCCGCGTCACGTGAGATCGCGCCTGGTCCTCGGCTCCGCCTCCCCGGCACGGCTGGCAACCCTGCGACGCGCGGGCATCGAGCCGGAGGTGGTGGTGTCCGGCGTCGAGGAGTCCGGGGTGAGCGCCGACGAGCCCGCCGGGCTCGCCCGTGCGCTGGCCAGGCTCAAGGCCGAGGCCGTGGCCGCCGACGTGGCCGACGCCTACGTCATCGGGTGCGACTCGGTGCTCGACCTCGACGGCACCGCGCACGGGAAGCCGCGCGACGTCGAGGAGGCGGTCTCGCGGTGGCGCACCATGCGCGGTCGCTCGGGCGTGCTCCGCACGGGACACTGCGTCATCGACGTCGCCGCCGACGGGTCCCGGCAGGAGGTCGTCGAGGTGGCGGGGACCAGGGTCCGCTTCGCTGCGCTGACCGATGAGGAGATCGAGGCCTACGTCGCCACCGGCGAGCCGTTGGCCGTGGCGGGCGCGTTCACGGTGGACGGTCTCGGTGGCCCGTTCGTGACCGGCATCGAGGGAGACCACCACAACGTGGTGGGTCTCAGCCTGCCGCTGCTCCGGGAGATGTTCACCGACCTCGGTGTCGCCTGGACCGATCTCTGGGCGCGGTTCGGCCGCGGCCAGCGCTGACCTACTCGACGGGAAGCCCGAGCCCCCGCGCGATCAGCATCCGCTGCACCTCCGACGTGCCTTCCCCGATCTCGAGGACCTTGGCGTCGCGGTAGAACCGCGCCACCGGGTACTCCTCCATGAACCCGTAGCCGCCGAAGATCTGCGTCGCGATCCTGGTCGCGGTGACCGCTGACTCCGTGGCGTACAGCTTGGCGATCGCCGCTGCGTGCTTGACCTCCTTGTGCGGACGGCCGGCGTCCTTCATCGCGGCCGCGCGGTAGGTCAGGCCGCGAGCGGCCTCCAGCATCACCTCGAGGTCGGCCACCTGGAAGGCGACTCCCTGCTTGGCGCCGATCGGCACGCCGAACGTCGTGCGCACCCCGGCGTACTCGACCGACATGTCCAGGCAGGCCTGGATGCACCCGACCGCCAACGCCGCGATCGCGATGCGCCCGTCGTCGAGGGTCGCCAGGAACTGCGCGAAGCCGCGGCCCCTCTCCCCGAGCAGGTTGTCCGCCGGCACGTGCACGTCGTCGAAGCTGAGCGGATGCGTGTCGGAGGCGTGCCAACCGAGCTTGTCGTAGGCCGGCTCGACGGTGAACCCGGGCGTCCCCGAGGGGACGATGATGGCGCTCACCTCGGCTCGCTCCCCGCGATCGGTCGCCACCATTCCGGTGCGCGCGGTCACCGTGACCAGCGTGGTGATCTCAGTGCCCGAGTTGGTGATGAACGCCTTGGCGCCGTTGACGACCCAGTGGCCGTCGACCAGCTCGGCCTTCGTCTTGGTCGCCCCTGCGTCGGACCCGGCTCCGGGCTCGGTGAGACCGAACCCGGCCAACGCGCGGCCGGTGACCAGTTCCGGGAGCCAGCTCTGCTTCTGCTCCTGGGTGCCGAAGGCCAGGATCGGGTTGATCCCGAGACCCACAGCCGCCTCGAGCGTGATCCCGAGGGACTGGTCCACCCGGCCGACCTCCTCGATGGCGACGCACAGGCTGGTGAAGTCGCCGTCGTCGCCGGCGCCGCCGAACTCCTCCGGAGCATTGAGCCCGAACAGACCCAGCGAGCCCATCTGCTGCACGACCTCGACCGGGAAGTGGTGGTCCTTGTCCCACTTCTCCGCGTGCGGGGCGATCTCCGCCGCGGCGAAGTCACGGACCACGTGCCGGAACGCCTCGTGCTCGGGGGACAGCTGGTACGAGGTCACGAACGGCTCCTTCGCGGCGGCTTCAGCAGTGCGACTTTACGCTTACGTAAACGTAAGGCACTCTAGGCAGATGACCGAGACCGCGCAAGAGCGGGACCAGCAGACCTGGAGCATCGCCGCACTCGCCGAGGAATACGGCGTCACCCTGCGCACGATTCGCCACTACGAGGAGCTCGGCCTGCTCTCCCCGGACCGGCTCGGCACGGCTCGCGTCTTCCGTCGGCGCGACCGGGTCCGGCTGGCGCTGATCCTGCGCGGCAGGCGCCTCGGGTTCTCCCTCGAGGAGATCGCGACGATCGTCAACATGTACGACGAGCAGCCCGGCGAGGCAGGCCAGCTGCACTACCTGCTCGACCAGATCGGAATCCGTCGGGCCGAGCTTGAGCAGCGCCGGCGCGACATCGAGGACACCTTGGCAGAGCTTGCCCGGGTCGAGGCTCGGTGCCACGAGGACCTCGACCGCCTCAGTGGGCGTCCCCGCGCGGCAGTCACTGCTGCCGCGCGAGCCGGTAGCGACGCATCTTCATGATCGAGCCGCACGCGCCCATGCTGCACCAGCGCCGGCTGCGATTCCGGCTGGTGTCCAGGAACAGCCACCGGCAGTGCCCGCACTGGGCGAGTCGGCCGAGCGCGCCGGATCGGAGCAGGTCGACGGCGTACTGAGCAATGGGCCACAACGGGCTCTCGAGGGAGGTGTCCGTGGCCCGACAAAAGGTCCAGTCGTACCCGGCGGTCTGCGGTTGCAGGTGGGCGTGCGCCAGCGCGTCGAGGTACGCCCTGCGCAGCTCGTCGAGGTCGCCGGGTAGATCGTCGAGGTCACCGGGCCGCGCCCCCCGGCTGTCCAGGTGCGCGCGGAGCACCGCGTCGAGGCGGGCGCGAAACCGCAGGGCACGGTCGAAGGCTCGAGCAGCCTGCCTCGGTTCGTCCGCGGCTCGCAGGCGCAGAGCCTCGATGGCGTCGGCGTCGAGCAACCCGGCCCGCGCGACCCACGTGAGCAGGTCCGGGTAGCCGAACAGGTTCTCGTCGTCTGCACCCCCGCGCAGACCGCCGACGGTGTTGACGAAGTCCACCGCCGGATGTCCGCCGATCAGCTCGATCCGAGACACCTTGTCCACTCTGTTACTTCCAATGTGTTGATTGCCGGTAACTGGGCACGGGCATCTCCGTAACCGGTGATCCGAGAGACGATGGTAACAATCGGAGGTGGCATGGCACCCGACGGAGCCGTTCCGCCGCGCCTGGACTGCGACCGGCGAGCGTCACGTCACCGGCGCCTGGCTCTCGTGCTGTTGTCCGCGGCGTCGTTCATCGCGGTGGTCGACACCACGATCGTCAGCATCGCCCTACCGTCGATCCGCGGCTCGCTCGGCCTCTCGCCGGCGGGATCGCAGTGGGTGCTCAACGTCTACGCGCTGGCGTTCGGCGGACTGCTGCTGCTGTTCGGGCGAGTCGGTGACCTGTACGGCAGGAGGCGTCTGTTCGTCGCAGGCCTGGTGGCCTTCGGCGCCGGGTCCCTGCTCGCGGGCGCCGCGTGGGAGCCTGCGCTGCTCATCGCTGGCCGCTTCGTGCAGGGAGTCGGCGCAGCGGCCTTCGTCCCAGCGTCCCTGGCACTGCTCACGGCCACCTTCACGGGTCACGCTGAGCGCAGCCGAGCCATCGGGGTCTACGGCGCGATGGCGGCCGTCGGATTCGTCGTCGGCATGGTCGGCGGCGGCGTGATCAGTGACCTCTGGGGATGGCGATGGGTCTTCTTCGTCACCGTTCCCGTCGCAGCGTTGACCTTGGCACCTGCACGGTTCGTCCTCACCGAGAGTCGTAGCCCCGCGGGAGAGCGTCGCGTCGACGTACTGGGGGCGCTCACGGTGACCGGCGGGTTCGTGGCCGTGCTCTACGCATGGTCCTCGGCCCCGAGCCAGGGCTGGCTGTCCGCGGCGACCCTGGTGACCGGTGCTGGTGGGCTGGCCCTGCTCGTCTGCTTCGCAGCCGTGGAACGCAGTCACGATGCTCCGTTGATGCCACCGGCGCTCGTGGCGAGACCGGCGGTGATGGTTCCCAACGCCGCGATCGCCCTGCAGTCGATGGTCGGCATCGCCTGGCTCTACGTGCTGACGCTCTACTTCCAGGACGTCCTCGGCTACAGCCCGCTCGGCACCGGGCTGCTGTTCTTGCCGATGACCGTCGCCAGCGTGGTCGCCGCGCCGATCGGCGGCCGGCTGGCGGCGCGAGTGGGTGTCCGGCGGACCGCGGCGCTGGGTCTGGCCCTGGTCGGCGCCGGGGCGCTCACCATGACCGCTGGCATGTCCGCACTCGAGCCGGTGGGTCCGGTCGCCGTCGGGATGATGGTCGGCGAAGCGGGATTCATGCTGTCCAACGTCTCGTTGACCCTTGCCGGCACCCGCGCCCTCGACGACGACCGGGGAGGGCTGGCGGCGGGGCTGCTGAACACCTCGATCCAGCTCGGCAGCGGCTTGGGACTTGGCGTGGTGGCCGTCGTGGTCGCGACCGTCCTCGCCGGCGGCACCGGGACCGACCCACAGGTGTACACCGATGCTCTGCAGCGAGGGATGCTGGCCTGCACGGGCTTCGCCGCGCTCGGGTTCTTGCTGGTGCTGACCGGGTTGCGCCGAGACACCCCGTGACGGGCAGCCACCGGAGAGAGGTTGGCCGCACGGCCGCCGCGGCGCCCCCTAGACTCCGGTTGTCCGGGACCCCGAGAAGTCAGGAGACGACGTGGCCGGTTCGCCGCAGGTGAATCCCCTGCAGAAGGTCCTGGTCGCCAACCGCGGTGAGATCGCCGTGCGGGTGATCCGCGCCTGCAAGGACGCCGGGATCGGCAGTGTGGCCGTCTACGCGGACCAGGACCGGGACGCGCTGTTCGTTCGTCTCGCCGGCGAGGCCTACGGCCTCGGCGGGGCCACGCCGGCCGACTCCTACCTGTCGATCGAGAGGATCCTGGACGCAGCCAGCAGGTCGGGAGCGGACTCGGTCCACCCGGGGTACGGGTTCCTCGCGGAGAACTCACAGTTCGCACTGGCGGTGCTCGACGCCGGCCTGGTGTGGATCGGCCCGCCCCCGTCGGCGATCGACGCCCTCGGCGACAAGGTCGAAGCCCGACACATCGCGCAGAAGGTAGGCGCGCCGCTGGTGGCCGGGACACCGGAGCCGGTCAAGGACGCCGACGAGGTCCTCGCCTTCGTCCGCGAGCACGGCTTGCCGATCGCGATCAAGGCTGCCTTCGGTGGCGGCGGGCGCGGGCTCAAGGTCGCGCACAAGGAGGAGGAGGTCGCCGACCTCTACGAGTCCGCGGTGCGCGAGGCGGTCGCCGCCTTCGGCCGCGGCGAGTGCTTCGTCGAGCAGTACCTCGACCGGCCGCGGCATGTGGAGACCCAGTGTCTGGCCGACCAGCACGGCAACGTGGCGGTGATCTCCACCAGGGACTGCTCCTTGCAGCGGCGGCACCAAAAGCTCGTCGAGGAGGCGCCCGCGCCCTTCCTGTCCGCCGAGCAGGTCAGCACGCTGTACGACTCCTCGAAGGCGATCCTGAAGGAGGCGGGGTACGTCGGCGCCGGGACCTGCGAGTTCCTGGTCGGACAGGACGGCACCATCTCCTTCCTCGAGGTCAACACCCGCCTCCAGGTCGAGCACCCGGTGACCGAGGAGGTCACCGGCATCGACCTCGTCCGGGAGATGTTCCGCGTCGCTGCCGGTGAGGAGCTCGGGTACGGCGACCCGCCGGTCACCGGCCACTCGATCGAGTTCCGGATCAACGCAGAGGACGCGGCCCGCAACTTCATGCCTGCCCCCGGCACCTTGACCCGATGGCATCCGCCTGCCGGACCGGGCGTCCGCGTCGACGGCGGCTACGACCAGGGCGAGACGGTGCCCGGCTCGTTCGACTCGCTGGTGGCCAAGCTCATCGTGACCGGTCGGGACCGTACCCAGGCTTTGGAGCGGTCACGCCGGGCCCTGCACGAGTTCGTCGTCGACGGCATGCCCACCGTCCTCCCGTTCCACCGCGCGGTCGTCGACGACGCTGCGTTCGTCGGCGAGCCCAGTGAGCAGCCCGAGCAGTTCTCGGTGTTCACCAGCTGGATCGAGACCGAGTTCGACAACCGGATCGCGCCGTACTCCGGAGAGAGCGACGACGGTGAGCCCGAGGCGGAGCGACGCAGCGTCACCGTCGAGGTCGACGGTCGCCGGCTGGAGGTCGTGCTCCCCGCCGACCTGGGCGGCTCGGCCAGCGGCTCCACGGCAGGACGCAAGCCCAAGCGGTCGAAGGGCAAGAAGGCCGGCGCCGCGGTGAGCGGGGACGCGCTCACCTCGCCGATGCAGGGGACGATCGTGAAGGTCGCGGCCGAGGAGGGGCAGGACGTCTCCGAGGGCGAGGTCATCGTGGTCATCGAGGCGATGAAGATGGAGCAGCCGCTCAAGGCGCACAAGGCCGGGACGGTCACCGGACTCTCGGCGGAGGTGGGAGCCACGGTGACCAACGGCCAGGCGCTCTGCGAGATCAAGGACTAGGGACCAGCGCCCCGGCGCTGTCGTCCACGCCCCCATGTTCTCGAAGGTCCTGGTCGCCAACCGCGGCGAGATCGCGGTCCGGGCCTTCCGCGCCGCCTACGAGCTCGGCGTGCAGACCGTTGCGGTGTTCCCGCACGAGGACCGCGGGTCCGAGCACCGGCTGAAGGCGGACGAGGCCTACGAGATCGGCGAGCGCGGCCACCCGGTGCGGGCCTACCTCGACCCTGACGGGATCGTCGCAACCGCCAAGCGGGCAGGGGCCGACGCGGTGTACCCCGGTTACGGGTTCCTGTCGGAGAACCCGCGACTGGCTGAGGCGTGCACCAATGCCGGGATCACCTTCATCGGCCCCACCTCCGACGTACTCGCACTCACCGGTAACAAGGCCCGGGCGATCGCGGCCGCACGAGAGGCAGGCGTCCCGACGCTGCGGTCCGTCGAGCCGGGCACGGACGTCGACGAGCTGGTCACGGCTGTCCAGGCGCTGAGGTACCCGGTGTTCGTCAAGGCGGTCGCGGGAGGTGGCGGCCGGGGGATGCGCAGGGTC
Source organism: uncultured Nocardioidaceae bacterium (assembly GCA_902805855.1). Taxonomy (GTDB): domain Bacteria; phylum Actinomycetota; class Actinomycetes; order Propionibacteriales; family Nocardioidaceae; genus Nocardioides_C. The sequence continues at coordinate 15,965 of CADCUJ010000062.1, read as the reverse complement.
GAGCAGGAGGACGACCTGCGCGACGCGCTCGAGGCCTGCATGCGCGAGGCCGAGGGCGCCTTCGGCGACCCGACCGTCTTCGTCGAAGAGGCGGTGGTGAGGCCGCGCCACATCGAGGTGCAGGTCCTCGCTGACGCCGCTGGTGAGGTGATCCACCTCTTCGAGCGGGACTGCTCGGTGCAGCGCCGCCACCAGAAGGTCGTCGAGATCGCCCCCGCTCCGCACCTCGACCCACGGCTGCGGGAGCAGATGTGCGCCGACGCGGTCCGCTTCGCGAAGACCATCGGCTACCGCAACGCAGGCACCGTGGAGTTCCTCCTCGGCGCTGACGGCTCCTACGTGTTCATCGAGATGAACCCTCGGATCCAGGTGGAGCACACGGTCACCGAGGAGGTCACCGACGTCGACCTCGTGCATGCGCAGATGCAGATCGCTGCCGGAGCCACTCTCCGGGAGCTGGGGCTCTCCCAGGAGTCGGTGCAGCTGCGGGGGGCCGCCCTGCAGTGCCGGATCACCACCGAGGACCCGGCCAACGGGTTCCGCCCGGACACCGGCCGGATAACGACGTACCGGTCCCCCGGCGGCGCCGGCGTGCGTCTCGACGGCGGCACCACCTACACCGGTGCGGAGATCAGCGCGCACTTCGACTCGATGCTCGCCAAGCTGACCTGTCGCGGACGGACGTTCGAGTCCGCAGTGCAGCGCGCACAGCGGGCGGTGACGGAGTTTCGGATCCGCGGCGTCGCCACGAACGTCGCGTTCCTCCAGGCCGTGCTGGCCGACCCCGACTTTCGTGCCGGTCGGCTCAGCACCTCGTTCATCGAGGACCACCCCAGGCTGCTCACTGCAAGGTCCTCGGCCGACCGTGGTACGAAGCTGCTCTCCTATCTCGCCGACGTCACCGTCAACCGGCCGAACGGGCAGGCAGCGACCTCGATCGACCCGGTGACCAAGCTCCCACCGCTCGACCTGGGCGTCCCCGCGCCGGACGGCACCCGCCAGCTGCTGCTCGAGCTCGGGCCGGAGGCCTTCGCCCGGCGGCTGCGGGAGCAGCGGGAGGTCGCGGTCACCGACACCACCTTCCGCGACGCCCACCAGTCCCTGCTGGCGACCCGCGTGCGGACCCGTGACCTGCTCGCCGTCGCGGGCCATGTCGCCCGGATGACCCCGGGCCTGTGGAGCATCGAGGCGTGGGGCGGAGCGACCTACGACGTCGCCCTGCGCTTCCTGTCAGAGGATCCCTGGGAGCGGCTGGCCGCGCTTCGCCAAGCCGTCCCGAACATCTGCCTGCAGATGCTGCTGCGGGGGCGCAACACGGTCGGGTACACGCCGTACCCGACCGAGGTCACCGACGCCTTCGTCGAGGAGGCCGCTGCGACCGGCATCGATGTCTTCCGGATCTTCGACGCCCTGAACGACGTCGACCAGATGCGTCCGGCGATCGAAGCCGTGCGGGCCACGGGCAGCACCGTCGCGGAGGTCGCGCTGTGCTACACCGGCGACCTCTCCGACCCTGAGGAAACGCTCTACACCCTGGACTACTACCTCGACCTCGCCGAGCGCATCGTCGACGCCGGCGCACACGTGCTCGCGGTCAAGGACATGGCCGGGCTGCTGCGCGCACCTGCGGCACGCACGCTGGTCTCCGCGCTGCGCGAGCGGTTCGACCTGCCGGTGCACCTGCACACCCACGACACCGCGGGCGGACAGCTCGCCACCCTCCTCGCGGCCGTCGACGCGGGTGCGGACGCGGTGGACGCCGCTTGCGCGACCATGGCAGGTACCACCAGCCAGCCGGCGTTGTCCGCCCTGGTGGCCGCCACCGACCACTCGCCCCGAGAGACCGGGCTCGACCTGCGCGCCGTGTGCGACCTGGAGCCGTACTGGGAGGCGACGCGGCGGGTCTATGCGCCCTTCGAGGCCGGCCTACCGGCGCCGACCGGACGCGTCTACACGCACGAGATCCCCGGCGGGCAGCTCTCGAACCTGCGGCAGCAGGCCATCGCGCTCGGGCTGGGCGAGAAGTTCGAGCAGATCGAGGACATGTACGCCGCCGCCGACGACATCCTGGGCAACATCGTCAAGGTAACTCCGTCCTCCAAGGTCGTCGGTGACCTGGCTCTGCACCTGGTGGCCGTGGGGGCCGACCCCGACGAGTTCGAGGCCGAGCCCGGCAGGTTCGACATCCCGGACTCGGTGATCGGGTTCTTGTCCGGCGAGCTCGGCGACCCTCCCGGGGGGTGGCCCGAGCCGTTTCGCGGCAAGGCCCTACAAGGCCGCACGCCGAAGCCCACGGTCTCCCGGCTCAGCGACGACGAGCAGCACGGACTTCGTGAGGACCGTCGCGCGACGTTGAACCGGCTGCTGTTCCCGCAGCCGACCGCTGCGTTCGCAGAGTCCAGGGAGAGGTACGGCGACCTCTCCGTCCTCCCGACCAGGGACTTCCTCTTCGGCCTGCGCCCGGGCGAGGAGCACCAGGTGGACCTCGAGGAGGGCAAGCGGCTGATCCTCGGGCTCCAGGCGGTCACCGATCCGGACGAGCGGGGCATCCGGACGGTGATGTGCACGATCAACGGCCAGTTGCGCCCGGTCAACGTCCGGGACCGGTCGGTGTCCTCGGAGGTCCCGACGGCCGAGAAGGCCGACCGCAGCCGGCCTGGCCACGTCGCTGCGCCCTTCGACGGGGTGGTCACGATCACGGTCGAGGAAGGCGCGGCGGTCGAGGCCGGCGACACGGTGGCCACCATCGAGGCGATGAAGATGGAGGCCTCGATCACCGCACCGGTGTCCGGGTCGGTGGAACGCCGCGCCGTCGATCGGACACAGCAGGTCGAGGGCGGCGACCTGGTCCTGGTGCTGGCGACCGGCTGACGCCCAGGCGGGCGGGTCAGCCCACGCGGGGATCAGCCGAACTTGAACCAGTTCGACCGCAGCCCCACCGCCCACCGGAACTGGTCGCCGGTCAAGGTGACGTCTCCGCGGCTGCCGTCGAGCACCATCCGCAGCACCCGGCCACCCCAGTCGCCGTGGCCGTTCCTGGCGGTCACCCGGGCGCCGCGCAGGGTCCCGAGCCGTGGGTACATCCGCTCCAACCGGTCTGCGTCGACCGATGTGGTCCAGCTGTGCATCGGGTTCCCGCTCCACCCGTCGTAGGGGTCCCGCTTCGCTGGAAGGTAGGGGGCGCTGCCCTTCGCGGTCCAGCCACCACTGCTGGAGGAGAACTGGGTGAACGCCGCTTCGCCGCGGTAGGTGAGGATCTGCCGGCTGGTCGCCTCCACCGCCGCGTTGCTGCGGTAGTCCTCGGCGCTCACGCCGCCGTACACCTGGCACGAGCTCGTGTCACAGATCTGGTAGTACCTGCTGCGGTTCTGGTTGCGAGACCAGGTGGCGTAGGTCCGGGCGGCGACGGCCTGGGACCTGACCGCCTCCCGGTGCCAGGAGGCCGGCATCTCGTGGGGGACGACACCTTGCACGTAGCCGTCCATCGACAGCGCGTTCACGGTGTCGAAGCTTCCGGTCCGCCCGTAGGGCGGTGCGGCACGTAACAGGCCGCGGTACCTCCTGGTGCTGCCGTCGGGCAACACCAGCGCGACCGGGTCGGCTGCGAAGAACTCACCGACGCCGACGAGCGCACCCTCGGAGTCACCCTTGGGGTTCCATCTCACCCAGCGGTCGTCTACCTGCTTCTCGACCACCGTCCGGTCGCCGCTGAGCCCGAGTCGCCACCGCTCGATGCGCTCACTGACCGGCAGCCGGTAGGTCACGCGGGCGGCCCGGTCACGAACCGTCAGGCCGCGGGTCGGGTTGACCGTCACCTCGGAGGTAGTGTCGCCGGTGATCAGCACCCGCACCCGGCCACTCATCTGCGACAGGGAGGTGCCGGGGTAGTAGAAGCCGACGATCTCGCGGTAGGACTTCCCGTTCCGAGCCGCGCCGTACGCGCCGTACTGGGACATGCCGGCCCCGTGACCGTAGCCGTGCCCGTGCACGACCACCCGGCCGATCCCCGCCTGCTGCCTGCCGGCCCGCTCCTCCGCGCTCGCCGCGCTCACCGGCGCGGCACCGGATGCCAGCAGCAGCGCCCCGCTCGCCGCCGCCACCACCACCGTTGAGATGGGGCCCGTGCGGGTTGAGATGGGGCCCGTGCGGGTTGAGATGGGGCCCGTTGAGCCGGTCGGTACCACGACAACTCCCTGTGACACATGTGTCCGTTGTTTCCCGAGTGACCCAAGCGAGTATGCCCGGGTGGCTGGGGGATATGTCCGGGTTCGCGGAACTACACCGATGGGCTTTCGGACGAGGCGTCCGGTCGCTGGCGGAGCGTCCCAGAGCGCTCGGGAATCGGCCGGACCCGGACGTTGCCCGGCCCGGATAGTCTTGAGACATGGACCTGCTGCTCGTCCTGGTCATCGTGGCCGGCACGATCTTCCTCGCCGCGACGGTCTCGAAGTCGCACCGCAAGCGCGGGCTGGAGCAGCGCACCCGCGCTGACCTGGAGGCGGTCCGAAAGGTCGCCGACGAGGACGTGACCCAGTTCGGGGAGGAGCTGCAGCGGCTCGACGACGACATGCGGGTCACGCCACTCGACGAGCCGATGCGCCAGGACTACCAGCGGGCTCTGGACTCCTACGAGTCGGCCAAGGAAACGCTGCGCGACGCCACGCAGCCCGACGACATCAAGCACGTCACCGAGGCGCTCGAGGACGGCCGCTACGCAGCAGCGTGCGTACTCGCCCGCAGGAACGGTGACCCGCTGCCGGTGCGCAGACCGCCGTGCTTCTTCAACCCCGGGCACGGCCCGTCGACCACCGACGTCGAGTGGGCGCCGCCTGCCGGGGTTCCGCGTGACGTCCCGGTCTGCGCCGCCGATGCCGACCGCGTGGCCCAAGGCGCCGAGCCTGACATCCGCACGGTGCGCGACGGGTTCCGGCGCGTTCCCTACTGGCAGGCAGGTCCGGCGTACTCTCCCTGGGCGACGGGGTACTTCGGCGCCTACGCGATGTCCGGCCTGCTGCCCACGTTCATGCTCGCGACCCTGCTCTCCCCCACCTGGGACGGCTCTGCCGTGGAAGGCGGCGACACCGACTTCGGCGCCGGTGACGCCGGCGGCGGTGCGGACGGCGGCGGTGCGGACGGTGGGGCGAGCGACGCCGGCGGAGGCGACGCCGGCGGGGATTACGGCGGCGGCGACTGGGGTGGCGGCGGCGACATCGGCATGGGCGACTTCGGCGGCGGCGACTTCGGTGGCGGCTTCTAGCCGCTGCTAGCCGCTCCCAGCTCCTAGGCCTCTAGCCTGCTAGGCCTGGTAATGGTGCAGCCGGCGCGCTGCCTCGGCGACCGAGCCGCTCATCGACGGGTACACGGTGAACGCATGCGCCAGCTGGTCTGCGGTGAGGCTTTGTGAGACCGCGACCGCGATCGGGTGGATCAGCTCGCTCGCCCGGGGGGCGACCACGACCCCGCCGATCACGATCCGGGTGCCGGGTCGGCAGAAGAGCTTGACGAACCCGTCCCGAACCCCCTGCATCTTGGCGCGGGCGTTGCCGGACAGTGGAAGCATCACCACGTCCGCCTGGATCTCTCCCGCATCCACGGCACGCTGCGACCAGCCGACCGTGGCTATCTCGGGCGCTGTGAACACGTTCGACGAGACGGTCTTCAGGTCCAGCGGCGCGACCGCGTCACCGAGGAAGTGCCACATCGCGATCCGCCCCTGCATGGCAGCGACCGAGGCGAGCATCGAGACGCCGGTGCAGTCGCCCGCTGCGTAGATGCCGCGCACCGACGTACGAGAGACCCGGTCCACCTTGACGAAACCCCCCTCGTCGCGGTCGACACCCACCTCCTCCAACCCGATGTCGGTGGTCTTCGGGACCGAGCCGAGGGCCAGCAGGCAGTGTGAGCCGGAGACGGCGCGTCCGTCAGTGAGCTTGACCGTGACCCCGTCGGCCTCCCGGACGACCGACTCCATCCGCGACTTCGAGAGCACGGTCATGCCGCGGCGGGTGAACACGTCCTCGAGCACCTCGGCGGCATCCGCGTCCTCCCCGGGCAGCACCAGCTCGCGGCTGGAGATCAGCACCACGTCGATGTCGAGCGCGTTGTACGCGCTGGCGAACTCCGCCCCGGTCACGCCGGAGCCGACGACCACCATCCGCTCCGGGACCTGGTCGAGGTCGTAGACCTGCTCCCAGGTCAGGATCCGGTCACCGTCGGGCTGCGCCGAGGGCAGGACCCGGGGGGTGGCACCGGTGGCGAGCAGCACGGCGTCCGCCTCGAGGTGCTCCTCACCTCCGTCGGCCAGGCTCACCGCGACGCGATCGGTCCCGTCGAGCCGGCCGCGGCCGCGGAGCAGCCGGATCCCCTCGCGGGTCAGCCGTTGCTCGATGTCGGCCGACTGGGCGAGCGCGAGCTTCTTGACCCGCCGGTTCACCCGGCCGAGGTCCACCTCGACCGAACCGCCGCTGATCCCCAGCTCCTCCGCCTCGCCCATGTCGGTCATCAGCTCCGACGTCGCGACCAGCGTCTTGCTGGGCACACAGTCGGTGAGCACAGCGGAGCCACCAGGCCCGTCGGTGTCCACGACGGTGACCTCCGCGCCGAGCTGGGCGGCGACCAGCGCCGACTCGTACCCGCCCGGTCCACCGCCGACGATCACCACTCGGTTCACGTCCTCGATTGTTCCACCTCACCGGTACCCTGCTGTGCCGTGCCTCTCTATGCCGCCTACGGGTCGAACCTGGACCCCGCGCGCATGGGCGAGCGCTGTCCGCACTCCCCGCTGCGGAGCACGGGATGGCTGGTCGGCTGGCGGCTGACCTTCGGCGGTGAGCACCTGGGGTGGGAAGGCGCCCTGGCCACGATCGTCCAGGACCCGCGAGAGCAGGTCTTCGTCGCCGTCTACGACATCACCGCGCCGGACGCGGGACTGCTCGACGGCTGGGAGAGCGCGGACTCCGGGCTCTACCGCAAGACCAAGGTACGGGTGAACACGATGGCCGGGGATCTGGTCGCCTGGGCCTACGTGCTGGACGCCTACGAAGGGGGGCTCCCCTCCGCGGGCTACCTCGGCGTGCTCGCCGACGCCGCAGAGGCCGCCGATGCTCCGGACGAGTACGTCGCCGCGCTGCGCGCCCGCCCGTGCAGGTCGGTCGGCCTGTGACCGCGGCTAGGCTGCCCCGGTGAGCACGCCCCAGCACCTGGCAGCCGAGGCCGCCGACCGGCTCGGTGAGCTGACCGGAGTGGACAAGCACGACGTCGCGCTGGTGCTCGGCTCTGGCTGGCTGCCGGCGGTCGACGCGCTGGGCACGTCGACCGCAGAGGTGTCCACCGCTGACCTGCCCGGGTTCGCTGCGCCGGCTGTCGCGGGGCACGCCGGGAAGGTCCGGTCGGTGCGTGCCGGTGAGCAGAACCTGTTGGTGTTCTTGGGACGCACGCACCTCTACGAGGGAGACGGCGTACGGTCGGTCGTCCACGGGGTACGGACTGCCGCGGCGGCCGGCTGCCGGGTCGCCGTACTCACCAACGGCTGCGGTGGACTCAACCCGGCCTGGGCTCCGGGGACCGCGGTCCTGATCCGCGACCACATCAACCTCACCGGGGAATCGCCGATCGAGGGCGCCCACTTCGTCGACCTGACCGACCTGTACAGCAGCCGGCTTCGCGGCCTGTGCCGTGAGGTGGATCCCGCTCTCGACGAGGGGGTCTACGTCCAGTTCCCCGGCCCGCACTACGAGACTCCCGCGGAGATCGGCATGGTGCGCGCGATCGGCGGGGACCTGGTCGGCATGTCCACCACGCTCGAGGCGATCGCGGCGCGTGAGGCCGGGCTCGAGGTGCTCGGCATCTCGCTGGTCACCAACCACGCCGCCGGGACGACCGGGGAGCCGCTCGACCACGACGAGGTGCTGGAGACAGGCAGGGCCGCGGCCACCCGGATGGGCGCGCTCCTCGGCGCGATCGTGCCGAGGATCTAGGGCCGTGCGCGTACTCGTCACCGGCGCCGCCGGCAGCATCGGGTCGGTCCTGTGCAGCGGGCTGGTCGACCGCGGCCACGACGTGCTCGGCCTGGACCTGATGGTCGAGCCAGAGGGCTTCACCGGCGGCTGGTTCACCGCGGACTGCGCCGACCCCGACGCCGTGGCAGCGGTCTTCGATGCCGCCGTGGGCTCGGGTGGACTGGACGCGGTCGTCCATCTGGCGGGAATCCCGCACGAGTCGTCGCTGCCCGACGCCCTCACCTCACACGTGGTGACGACCGGCGTGCTCCTCGACGCGATGCTCGAGCACGGGGTAAGCCGAATCGCCTACGCGAGCAGCAACCACGCCGTCGGGTTCACCGAGCGGGCCGCCCTGGTCGGCGACGACATCGCGCCTCGTCCGGACACCTTCTACGGCGTCGGCAAGGTGGGCGCCGAGGCGCTGCTCAGGCTGTACGTCGACCGGCACGGCATCGACGCGGTCGCCACCCGGATCGGCAGCTTCCTGCCGCAGCCGGAGACCCGCCGTCACCTGTCGACGTGGCTGTCCCACGACGACGCGGTGCGGATGTTCGACGCCTGCCTGAACGCCGCCGACCCGGGGTTCTCGGTGATCTACGGCATCTCCGCGAACACCCGCGCCTGGTGGGACCTGCGCCCGGGCCGCGAGCTGGGGTACCTGCCGCAGGACGACGCCGAGCACTTCGCCGGGGCGATCGAGGCCACACCGGAGGCCGACTCCGACCGGGTCGACGCCGATCACGTCGGTGGCCACTTCACCACCGACCGCTTCCACCGCCGTGCCGTGGACCGAGCTTGAGCCAGCCGCTGAGCAGCCGCGCTCGAGAGTGGGCGGCCGAGGACCCGGACCCGCAGACCCGCGAGGAGCTCGAGCGTCTGCTGGCGCAGGTCGAGGCGGGAGACAAAGCAGCGACAGCCGATCTCGCGGACCGGTTCGCCGGCCGGCTCGAGTTCGGCACCGCCGGGCTGCGCGGCGAGCTCGGGGCCGGTCCGAACCGGATGAACCGGGTCGTGGTGATCCGGGCAGCGGCCGGGCTGGCGTCGTACCTGCGTGAGCACGGCGCCGATGAGGGCGACTCGGTGGTGGTCGGCTACGACGCCCGGCGCAACTCCGAGGTGTTCGCGCGGGACACCGCGGAGGTGATGACCGGCGCCGGCCTGAGTGCGCACGTGCTGCCCCGACCGCTGCCCACGCCCGTCCTGGCCTTCGCGATCCGCGAGCTCGGCTGCGTCGCCGGCGTGATGGTCACCGCGTCGCACAACCCACCACAGGACAACGGCTACAAGGTCTATCTCGGCGACGGCAGCCAGATCGTGCCACCGGCGGACGCCGAGATCTCCGCCGCGATCGACGCTGTCGGCGCACTCGACGAAGTGCCGAGAGGCAATGACTGGGAGAGGCTGGGCGACGAGGTCGTCGACTCGTACGTCGACCGGGTCAGCGCGCTGGTCTCCCCCGATGGCCCCCGCGATCTGGTCTCGGTGTACACCCCGCTGCACGGCGTGGGCGGCGAGACTGTCGTCGACGTGCTCGCGCGGGCCGGGTACCCGGCGCCTCACGTCGCCGCCGAGCAGGCCGAGCCGGACGCGGCGTTCCCGACGGTGAGCTTTCCCAACCCCGAGGAGCCGGGGGCGATGGACCTGTGCATGGTCATGGCCGCCGAGGTCGGCGCCGACCTGGTCCTGGCCAACGACCCGGATGCCGACCGGTGCGCGGTCGCCGTCCCGGGTGCTGGCTCCGGAGCCGGGGCCGGCAGCTGGCGGATGCTGCGCGGCGACGAGGTGGGCGTGCTGCTGGCGGACTTCCTGCTGCGCCGAGGAGTCAGCGGGATCTACGCCACCACGATCGTGTCGTCGTCGCTGCTGGGGAAGATGGCAGCAGCGCACGGGCAGGCGTACCGCGAGACGCTGACCGGCTTCAAGTGGCTCGGCCGGATCGACGGTCTGGCGTACGGCTACGAGGAGGCGCTCGGGTACTGCGTGGCCCCCGAGCTGGTCCGTGACAAGGACGGGGTCTCCGCGCTGCTGCGGGTCGTCGAGCTGGCCGCGGAGCTCAAGGCCGAGGGCCGCTCGCTGCGGGACAGGTTGGACGACCTGGCGCGCAGGTACGGCCTGCACGCGACCGACCAGCTGTCGGTCCGGGTCGCTGACCTCGCGCTGATCGGGAAGGCGATGTCACGGCTGCGTGCCGAGCCGCCGACGGCGCTGGGTGGCCTGGCCGTGCTGCGGGTGGACGACCTGACCGAAGGCGCGGCTGACCTGCCACCCACGGACGGGCTGAGGTACCTGCTCGCAGACGACGCACGCGTGGTCGTCCGGCCGTCGGGGACCGAGCCCAAGATCAAGTGCTACCTCGAGGTGGTGGTCCCGGTCGGCGGCGACGAGGACGGGGCGGTCGACGCGGCCCGGATCGCGGCGGCCGGAAGACTGGACGCGATCCGCACCGACCTGGCCCGCGCCGCCGGTCTCTGAGCTAGAGCGCCAGGCTGGCCACGAACGCCGTCCCGGTGACGACCAGGGCGGCGATCTCCGGCCAGGCGAACGTACGCCGCACCTGCTCCTGCTCCCCAGGACCTTGCGGGCCGGGCGACTTCTTCGCCTGCTCGGCCAGCTCCTCGATCCGCACTGCCACGAAGTCCTCGTAGCTCGTCGCCCGCTCGTCGAGGTTGGCCCGGTTGGCGGCCTCGGCGTAGTCCTGCAGTCGGCTGGCGCCGATCGGTCGGCTCGTCGACCGCTTCGCCTTGACGACTGACTTCACCGAGCGGCCGATTCCGACACAGACATAGCGTCTGCCTCCCGCCCAGACGTTGAGCGTGCTGGTCGCCGTGACGGACTCCACCAGGCGCAGCGGGATGTGGCAGTCGACGAGCGCATTCTTCAGCAGCACAGTCGCCGGATACACAGTGGCGCGTGAGCGCAGCTGTGTCGTCCAGATCACGACGCCGAAGAACGCCAGGCCAAGTGCCACCTGCAGCCCCGTGGTCGTGTGCACCGACAAGGCGATGTACCCGATCCCGAAGGCGACAGCGAGCAGTCCGGCGTACCCGAGCAACGCGCCGCTGGTCGGCTTGAACCTCTCGACCGGAGCGGCGTCGCGGTCGCCTCGGGAAGCCGCCATGTCCCGATTCTGCCTGCCCGGCGGACATTCACCACATCAGCGGACACCCACCTATGCTGGCGGGGTGACCGCGCTGCTTCCCGACGTCGCCGAGGTGACCTCTTCCGACGCATCGTTGCGCAGGTTCCTGCACGGGCTACCCGGTGTCGACCAGGTGGGTGCGGAGGCCCGCGCCGCCGAGCTCGCCACCCGGTCCATCAAGACGACCGCCAAGGAGTTCGCGATCGACCTCGCGATCACCATGGTGGATCTGACCACCCTGGAGGGCCAGGACACCCCCGGCAAGGTCCGCGCGCTCAGCGCCAAGGCGATGCGCCCCGACCCGGCCGACCCGACCTGTCCTGCCGTCGCCGCGGTCTGCATCTACCCGGACATGGTCGGCGTGGCCAAGCAGACCCTCGGCGAGAGCGGCGTGCGCGTGGCCTCGGTGGCCACCGCGTTCCCGTCCGGGCGAGCGGCTCGGGAGATCAAGCTCGCCGACACGCGCAACGCGGTGGCAGCCGGGGCGGACGAGATCGACATGGTGATCGACCGCGGTGCGTTCCTGTCCGGGCGCTACCTCGAGGTGTACGAGGAGATCCTCGCGGTCCGTGAGGCGTGTGCCCGGCCGGACGGGTCCGAGGCCCATCTGAAGGTGATCTTCGAGACCGGTGAGCTACAGACCTTCGACAACATCCGCCGGATCTCGTGGCTGGCGATGATGGCCGGCGCCCACTTCATCAAGACCTCCACCGGCAAGGTGCAGCCGGCCGCGACCATGCCCGGCACCCTGGTGATGCTCGAAGCGGTGCGGGACTTCCGCGACGTGACCGGCACGATGGTCGGCGTCAAGCCCGCCGGCGGCATCCGCGCGAGCAAGGAGGCGATCCGCTACCTGGTGATGGTCAACGAGATCGCCGGGGCCGACTGGCTGGACCCGGCGTGGTTCCGGTTCGGCGCCTCCACACTGCTCAACGACCTGCTGATGCAGCGCACGAAGATGAAGACCGGCCACTACACCGGTCCCGACTACTTCACCTTGGACTGATGATGGCTGACGACACCGTGGTGGGGAGCGCGGCGACGAGTACGACGCGCGCCATGTTCGACTACGCCCCGGCCCCCGAGTCACGCTCCGTGGTGGACATTGCCTCGTCGTACGGACTGTTCATCGACGGCGAGTTCACCGACCCGGTCGATGGCCGGTCCTTCAAGACGATCAGCCCGGCGTCCGAGGAGGTGCTCGCGGAGGTCAGTGAGGCCTCCGAGCGCGACGTCGACCTCGCGGTGCGGGCGGCCCGCAACGCACACACCAAGGTGTGGTCGAAGATGTCGGGTCGCGAGCGGTCGAAGTACCTGTTTCGGATCGCGCGGATCATCCAGGAGCGCTCACGAGAGCTGGCCGTGCTCGAGTCACTCGACAACGGCAAGCCGATCCGCGAGTCGCGTGACGTCGACGTGCCGCTGGTGGCGGCGTACTTCTTCTACTACGCGGGATGGGCCGACAAGCTCCAGTACGCGGGCTTCGGGCCGGATCCCAGGCCGCTCGGTGTCGCGGGCCAGGTGATCCCGTGGAACTTCCCGCTGCTGATGCTCGCGTGGAAGATCGCGCCGGCGCTGGCCGCCGGCAACACCGTCGTGCTCAAGCCGGCCGAGACCACGCCGCTGACCTCGTTGTTGTTCGCCGAGATCTGCCAGCAGGCCGACCTGCCACCCGGGGTGGTCAACATCGTCACCGGTGCCGGGGAGACCGGCAGGGCCGTCGTCGCGCACCCCGACGTGGACAAGGTCGCGTTCACCGGCTCGACCGACGTGGGCCGCTCGATCGCCCAGACGGTCGCCGGGACGACCAAGAGCGTGACCCTCGAGCTCGGTGGGAAGGCCGCGAACATCGTCTTCGACGACGCGCCGGTCGACCAGGCCGTCGAGGGCATCGTGAACGGCATCTTCTTCAACCAGGGGCACGTGTGCTGCGCGGGCTCCCGGCTGCTGGTGCAGGAGTCGGTCGCGCAGGACGTGCTGGACCGGCTGAAGCGGCGGATGGCGACGCTGCGCCTGGGCGACCCACTGGACAAGAACACCGACATCGGCGCGATCAACTCCGCGGAGCAGCTGGCCAAGATCCGCTCGCTCTCCGATGTCGGCGAGGCCGAGGGCGCGGGGCGCTGGTCACCTGCGTGCGACCTGCCGCAGCACGGCTTCTGGTTCCCGCCGACGATCTTCACCGGCGTCTCGCAGGCGCACCGGATCGCACGCGAGGAGATCTTCGGCCCGGTGCTTTCGGTGATCACCTTCCGCACCCCCGCCGAGGCGGTCGAGAAGGCGAACAACACACCATTCGGGCTCTCCGCTGGTGTGTGGACCGACAAGGGCTCCCGCATCCTCTGGATGGCCGACCGGCTGCGCGCCGGCGTGGTCTGGGCCAACACGTTCAACAAGTTCGACCCGACCAGCCCGTTCGGCGGGTACAAGGAGTCCGGCTACGGCCGCGAGGGCGGCCGGCACGGTCTGGAGGCGTACCTTGCCAAGTAGCGGCGAGCGGATCGAGGTCCGCAAGACCTACAAGCTCTATATCGGCGGTGCTTTCCCGCGCTCGGAGTCCGGCCGGTCGTACGAGGTGCACGACAGCAAGGGGCGCTTCCTCGCCAACGCCGCACAGGCCTCCCGCAAGGACGCGCGGGACGCGGACGTCGCCGCGCGCAAGGCGTTCGGCGGCTGGTCGGCCAAGACCGCGTACAACCGCGGGCAGGTGGTCTACCGCGTCGCCGAGCTGCTGGAGGGTCGCCGGATCCAGTTCGTCGACGAGGTGCAGCGGGGCGAGGGGCTGTCCCGGCGGCAGGCCGAGCGGGTCGTCGACCTGTCGGTGGACCGGTTGGTCTGGTACGCCGGGTGGGCGGACAAGGTCGCCCAGGTGGTCGGCAGCGCGAACCCGGTGGCCGGCCCGTACTTCAACTTCTCGCTGCCCGAGCCCACCGGTGCGGTGGCGATGGTGGCGCCGGAGGACTCTTCGCTGCTCGGGCTGGTTTCTGTGCTCGCACCTGCTGTCGTCACCGGCAACACGGTCGTCGTGGTGACGTCGTACTCACGCCCGCTGCCGGCGATTACGCTCTCGGAGGTGCTCGCCACCTCGGACGTGCCCGGCGGGGTGGTCAACATGCTGACCGGCTCCGCCGCCGAGATCGCGCCCTGGCTGGCCTCCCACATGGACGTCAACGCGATCGACCTCACCGGGGTGGAGGACGCCGAGCTGGCGCGCGCGTTGGAGGAGTCGGCGGCGCAGAACCTGAAGCGAGTACGTCGGCCGGGTCCGGTCGACTGGGCCGCCGAGCCGGGCATCGACCGACTCGCCTCGTTCCTGGAGACCAAGACGGTCTGGCACCCGATCGGGATCTGACGGGACGACTCTCACTTCGCAGGCGCCCTGCATCATGACGGCTCGGCCTGCGGAGGGTACGCAGAGTGCGTCGGACACGGCCCCACTTGTCAGCATCCGCTGAGAGACTCAGGCCATGCCCAGGCAGCCGCGCATCGAGCCCTCCGGCGACGTAGTCGCCCGGGTTGCCGCTACCGCCTTGGCGCTGCCCGACGCTTACGAGGAGGACGCCTGGACTGGTGTGAGGTGGCGGGTACGACACAAGACCTTCGCCCATGTCCTGGTTGCTCAAGAGGGTTACACCTCGGCGTACCGCGACCTGACCGGAGTGACCGAGCCGACCACGGTGCTGACCTTCCGCTCATCCGGCGACGAGCTACTGGCGCTGACTCACGCCGGGCCACCGTTCTACCAGCCGCCATGGTCGCCCACCGTCGTCGGCATGGTGCTCGACGGCGACACCGACTGGGACGAGGTGGCCGAGCTGGTCACCGAGAGCTACCGGTTTTGCGCACCCCAGAAGCTGAGGCACCGGCTGGATCGATGACTCCGTGCGGCCAGTGCGTGGGAAACCGCGACCAGTAAGTCTGTTGCCGTGATCGTGCCGCTCGGGGCATCCCTCGGACCTGCGTCCTTCCGCCGCCAACGACTCACCGCCCTTGTCGGTCGATAGCTCGAGGTCTCGGCCGGGCGCAACCCACCCCACCCGACAGCAGGCGAATCCCCGGGAGTCCGGCAGACTGGCCCGATGCTGACGATCGACGACGCCACCAGTCTCTGCACCGCCGCCCGGAAGGCCGCTGACGAGCTCGGCGTACCCATGTCCGTGGCGGTGATGGACCCCTCGGGCCACCTGGTGGCGTTCGTGCGGATGGATGGGGCGCCATGGATCAGCGCCGACGTGGCGCAGGGCAAGGCCTGGACAGCGGCGGCGTACGGCGCCCCCAGCGCGGCGCAGAAGGACAAGATGGAGCCGATGCCCAACTTCGCGAGCGCGGTCACGGCGATGACGCACGGCAGGTACACCCCGCAGACCGGCGCGGTGCCGGTCTACCGCGACGGAGCGCTGCTGGGCGCCGTGGGGGCCAGCGGTGGCACCGGCGACCAGGACGAGTCGGTGTGCAGCACCGCGGTCACGAGCAGCGGGTTCCAGACGACGGCCTGAACTTCGGCGTCAAGCAACCCCGACGACGACCTTGCCAAGGGCACGCCCCTCGCCGACGTGGGCGAGCGCCTGCGGGACCTCGTCGAGGGAGAACGTGCGGTCGATGTGCGTGTGCACGTCACCGGCGGCGCAGAGGTCGGCGACGGGCTCGAAGTGGGCAGGTCCCTCCTTCACCAGGAGCACCCCTATCGAGCGTCCGGTCAACCGGGCGACGGACCAGCCGACGCTGGCCGCCCGCAGCAGGGCGCGCACCGAGCCGCCGACGCACCGATAGCTGCCGCCTCGCGCCAGCGAGCGACGGTAGGCGAACACCGAGCGATGTGCGACCAG
>CADCUJ010000061.1 GCA_902805855.1 uncultured Nocardioidaceae bacterium | reverse complement strand
CGACCCGGAGGCGCCCGACCTGCATGCGGAGCTGCTCTCCCACATCCGCGAGCAGCTGGTGCGCTGGCCCGTCGAGCTCGTCCCCGACCTCCTGGCCGAGGCCCTGGTCCGAGTGTGCGAGAGTCCGCTCGGTCCGCTGACGGGCGACGCCACCCTGCGCAAGATCCCGCTGTCGGACCGGCTGCGGGAGATGCAGTTCGAGCTGCCGCTGTCGGGCGGCGACGTGCCCGCCTACCCGACGCACCCGGTGAGGCTCGGCGACCTGGCGCCGCTGCTTCGCGCACACCTGCCCGACGACGACCCGCTGCGACCGTACGCCGAGACGCTCGCCGACCCGGCCCTGGGCGGACAGGACCTGCGCGGCTACCTGACCGGGTCGGTAGACGTGGTGCTGCGCGTCCCGACCGACACGGGTGCGCGCTACCTGGTCGTGGACTACAAGACCAACTGGCTCGGCCGCCTGGAGGGCGACCGACCCGCACCGCTGACCGCGCACGACTACCGGCCCGAGAAGCTGCGCGAGGCGATGGGTGGCTCCGACTACCCGCTGCAGGCGCTGCTGTACTCGGTCGTGCTGCATCGCTACCTGCGGTGGCGCCAGCCCGGCTACGACCCCGCAAGGCACCTCGGCGGTGTGCTGTACCTCTACCTCCGCGGCATGTGCGGTCCGCAGACACCGATCGTGCACGGGCACCCGTGCGGGGTCTTCTCCTGGCAGCCTCCGGTGGGACTGGTGAAGGACCTGTCGGACCTGCTCGACGGCGCAGCGGCAGCTGCCGTCGGTGGTGCGGCGTGAGCGAGCCCATGAGCGCCGCGCAGGAGGACCTCTTCGTGCCGTCGGGTGAGCACGACCAGCGCCTCGCGCTGAACGCGACCGGCCTGCTGCGCACGTTCAACCGCGCCGGTGTGCTCACCGCCGCCGACGTGCACGTGGCCCGTCGCATCGGTGCGCTGGGCGGTGAGCCTGACGAGCGCGTCCTGCTCGCGGTCGCGCTGGCGACCCGGGCGGTGCGCTTCGGGTCCGTCTGCCTCGACCTCGGCACGGTTCCCGAGGTCGCCCGGGAGCTGCCGTGGCCCGGGCCAGAGGAGTGGACCGAGGTGCTCGCCGCGAGCCCCTTGGTGCGCGCGGGCGTGCTGCGGTGGGACTTCGACCTGCTCTACCTGGATCGGTACTGGCACCAGGAGGTCCAGGTCTGCGCCGACCTGAAGCAGCGCCTCTCCCAGCCGCCCCCCGCCGTGGACCAGCAGGTCCTGGAGACCGGTCTGGCCAGGGTCTTCTCCGCTGAGTCCTACGGCGAGCAGCGGGCCGCCGCGCGGACCGCAGTGGCCGGGTGGACCACGGTGCTCACCGGCGGTCCGGGCACCGGCAAGACCACCACCGTGGCCGGTGTGCTGGCACTGCTCTTCGAGCAGGCAGCACTGAGCGGGGACAGGTTGCGCGTCGCTCTGACGGCTCCTACGGGCAAGGCGGCGGCGCGCCTGCAGGAGGCGGTTGCCACCGCGGCCCGGGACCTGCCGCCGGAAGACCAGGGAAGGCTTGGCACCCTGCCGGCCTCCACGCTGCATCGTCTGCTCGGCACCCGCCGCGACAACGCCACGCGGTTTCGACATCACCGCACCAACCGGTTGCCGCACGACGTGGTCGTCGTCGACGAGACCTCGATGGTGCCGCTGACCATGATGGCGCGGTTGCTGGAGGCGGTGCGCTCGGACGCGCGGGTGATCTTCGTCGGTGATCCCGACCAGCTGGCCTCGGTCGAGGCGGGCGCGGTGCTTGCCGACGTCGTGTCCGGCCTAGGCGGCGGTAGCTCCGGTCCGGTCGCCGCCCTGCAGACCAGCCACCGGTTCGGTGAGGAGATCGGACTCCTGGCATCTGCGCTGCGCGCAGGCGACGCCGACCAGGTGGTGCGTTTGCTGCGAGCCGGCAGCCCGGCTGTGGAGCTCGTCGAGACGGACTCGCCCGAGGACCGATTGCGAGGCGACCTGTTGGAGGTCGCGCTGGAGCTGCGGTCGTGTGCGGACACCGGGGATGTCCCCGGGGCTCTCGATGCGCTCGGTCGCCACCGCCTGCTGTGTGCCCACCGGGACGGCCCGTACGGCGTGCGGCACTGGAACCGGCAGGTGGAACGGTGGCTGGCCGAGTCCCTCGGAGAGCAGCTGCACGCCCCGACGTACCCGGGCCGCCCGCTGCTCGTGACCGCCAACGACTACGGGCTCGGGCTCTACAACGGGGACACCGGGATCGTCGTCCGCGTCGGCGACGGCACGCTGCGAGCCGCGATCGCCGCCACCACCGGCCCGCGCACCTTCGCGCCGACACGCCTCGACGACGTGGAGACCATGCACGCGATGACCATCCACAAGAGCCAGGGGAGCCAGGCCGACGTGGTCACCGTGCTGCTGCCGGCGCCGGACTCCCGGCTGCTGACCAGGGAGCTCTTCTACACCGCGATCACCCGCGCCCGGGACAAGGTCCGCCTGGTGGGCACGGAGGCCTCGGTGCGAGCGGCGGTGGAGCGGCGGGTGCAGCGGGCCAGCGGGCTGCGCCGGCGGCTGACCGCCGACTGATCAGGCACAATCGAGACCGTGGACGACCGCGAATCGGACCAGCCCGACGACCAGGCCACCGTCAGCCCGTACCCGCTGTGGGTCCGTGCCGTCGCGGTGATCGCGATCGTTGCGCTGCTCGCCTTCGTCGTGGCGCAGGTGCTCTGAAGGCAGCTCAGTCCAGGGCGCCGGGGTCGGCAGGCACGTCGACGGAGTGCTGGTCGAGCCACTCCAGCGGCACCACCTCCAGCGCCCGCTCGCTGGTCGATGCCAGCACGACCGGAGCCACCACGCCCTCCTGGTAGGCCTGCGCCCAACGTGTCGCCACCACGCACCAGCGCTCACCCGGACGCAGACCCGGGAAGTGCCAGAGCGGTCGGGGAGTGATGAGGTCGTTGCCGACCGAGCGTTGGTGCTCCAGGAACTCCGAGGTCATCACCGCACACACTGCATGCAGGCCGGCGTCCTCGGGACCGCAGCGGCACGACCCGTCCCGGTAGAAGCCGGTGACCGGGTCGGTGCCGCACGGCTGGAGGTCCTCACCCAGGACGTTGCGCTCAGGCATGAGGCCATCCTGCTACATCAGGTGCCCGTGCGTGGTCGGTCCGTAGGGTGGGGGCATGCTTCATGACTCAGCTCTGTCCGGGACGACTGCACTGGTGACCGGCGCGTCGAGCGGCATCGGCGAGGCGACGGCGCGACATCTCGCTGCGCTCGGAGCCGACGTGGCACTCGTCGCGCGGCGCCACGACCGGATCGAGACTCTCGCGAAGGAGATCGACGGGACCGGTCGCCGTACCGCCGTCATCGAGGCCGACGTGACCGACCGTGCCCAGGCCGAGGATGCGGTGCAGCGGACGGTCGACCAGCTCGGCCGCCTCGACATCCTCATCAACAACGCAGGCGTGATGCTGCTCGGACCGATCGCAGACGCACCGGTCGAGGAGTGGGAGCAGATGGTGCAGGTGAACGTGCTCGGCCTGCTCTACTGCGCCAAGGCGTCGCTGCCGCATCTGCTGGAAGCGGCCGAGTCGGCGGGAAGAGGTACCTCGGACCTGGTGAACGTGTCCTCGGTCGCGGGCCGCCAGGTGCGGCTCGGCAGCGGCGTCTACAACGCGACCAAGCATGCCGTGGGTGCTTTCAGCGAGTCGCTGCGTCAAGAGGTGACCAGGCGTCATGTGCGGGTCGGGCTCATCGAACCGGGCGCCGTGGCCACCGAGCTCACCGATCACAACCGGCCGGAGATCAAGGAGTCGATCAAAGCCCGGTTCGCCGACATGGAGCGGCTGGTGGCCGACGACATCGCGGACGCGGTCGGCTACATGGTGACCCGACCGCGGCACGTCGCCATCAACGAGCTCCTGGTCCGGCCGACCGAGCAGGAGCAGTGACCTCGGCGTTGCTCGGCTTTGTTGTGAAGCGGGTGCTTTAGCAGGCGCGCTGGTTCCAGCGACCTGGCCGACGACTCCGCGTCCGGGTGTCTATGCACGACCTCGCGTCTGGGGCAGGATGGGCCGCAACCATCGACCTGTCGTCCAGGCAGAGACTGGTTGGGGACGCCGGGGGGTGTCATGCCGAGTCGAGCCTGCTCGGGGCTGGTTGCCGCTGGAGCCTGCGCGCTGCTCGCGTCGGCGGGACCCGCGCTGGCCGACGAGCCGGTGCCAGAACCCGTCGAGTGGCGGCTGCTCCACCACGAGAGCTTCGACACGCAGCTGGACGTCGACTCGACGCCTTGGACACTGGACCCCCAGGGGTCCGCCAGCGCCTGGAACGTGGACGCTTTCGACGACGACGGGGAGGCGTGGCACTCCCTGAGCGGACCGGCCTTCGGGGAGGCGCTGTCCCAGTTTCACGTTTTCCGCAAACAGGTCGCTTTCGGTGAGAACGCCTGGCTCACCGCCGAGGTCGCCGCTCAGGACAAGGACCGAGACGGGGCGCCGGACTCGCAGCCGGGCCTGCGACGGGTCGTGCTGGACAACGGCGAGAACGCCGCCAGGATCCGCGAACCGAGCTGGGACGCCGGAGTCCTCATCCGTCCCACTCAGGCGCTTCCCCCGCTCTACCGAGTCGAGGTGACGCTACGCGGACTGAGCTTCGGCGGCATGCGCAACGGCTCGCTGAGGTACGCGGGTAAGTACAACGGCTACAGCCCCCGCCCGTGCCGCACCTCCTATCCATGGACCTTCCGAGGTGCGCTGCCCGGCAAGGGGCGCTGCGAGTACCCCAAGGTGGCGAACCAGAACGGCTTCTACTACCTGGCAGTGCTCGACCACGCCGCCTCGGTGCATGGGAACCCCGGCATCCACCTGCGGCGCAAGGTCATCATGGACGGCTACAACAGCGTGGCACCCTGGTCGAAGGACAACGGCGTGTGCAACCCCGCGACCGGTGCCATCAAGGGCATGGAGGACAGCAACCTCAACGCGGTCAACGCTGCCTTTCTCCGCGGTGACCGCTTTCGGCCCGAGAACAACAACGTGAGCAACGAGTACTACTTCACCACCGAATGCGGAAGCTTCTCCGGGGACCAGGCCTGGGGCCCTCAGCAGGAGTACCACGACATCCTCTCCGCCGTAGAGCTCCAACCAGAGCTGCTGCCCCGGGCCTCGTACACCTTCGCCGTGGAGCGCGACACGACTGGCTACACGGTCGAGATGAGCGGACCGTTCCGGCACATCGGGCGGACCACCTTGCGCTATCACCACGACTTCGTCGAGGACGGGCGTCCGATCTGGCACTACAACCAGACCGCCCAGGAGTACGACGGTCGCTTCGACAGGTCTCTGAGCCACACCGGTCCCACCGGCAGCTACCTGACCGAGCACGCCTGGCCGGCCGGGTCGGCCTACCCTGATTTCTTCATCATCGGCGACCCGCACCTCAACTACTACGAGGGCTCCGCGGTGGTCGACGACATCAGGCTGTTCGTGCCTGCGCAGTGAGCAAACCCCGTCTCGCCGCGCCCGGTCATCGGGCCGGCTGGTTCTTGGTCAGGTGAAGCAGCCAGTCCCGGTCGGTGCGGATGAGAGCGAACCGACGCGACCCGGACCGCCCGTGCAGGGTGAACAGCAGCCGCCGTTCGGTCGAGCCCTCGTCCTCCCACCAGCCGATATCGGCGATCTCCTTGTCGGCGTCTGAGTACCTCAGATGGTCGAGGTCGTGGTCGTCGACCGCCACAGCGAGCCGGTCCTTTCCGGCGTCGGTCGGCAGGCCCTTCGGCACCGCCCACGACCGCAGCACGCCGTCCTGCTCGAGGCGCAGGTCGAAATGGTGCTGGGGCTTGTGGTGCTCGTGCAGCACGAAGGCGGGCTTCACGGCTGCAACCCTCCCTGGTGCTGCGTCAGGTCCTGCTTCGCATGATGACGACGTCGCCGTGACCGCCGTACCCGAGGACCTTCTCGGCGTACTGCGTCCCCTCGAAGGTGATCATCAAATGGCTCCCGTCATCGAGCCGGAGCAGCTGCGGGTGCGGGATGTTGGTCGGGTACGGCGCGTCGAGCCGCCCGGTGCGGCGCATCTCCATGTCGTAGACCGGGTAGTGGCGAGCCTCGCCGTCGCTGGCGAGGAACCACCACCGCTGCTCGACCTGGGCGATGATCGGGCCTTCGCACTGGTGCAGGTCCTTGGCGGCACCGACCAGCTGGAGACCGTCGGTCCAGGCGCCACCGGGCACGGCGGCCGCGAGCGCGGGGTGGAAGTCGAACGGGTCCTGTGAAGGGCTCTCCACGAAGCCGACGTGCCAGGTGCCGTCGATCCTGGTCATCCCGGGGTCCCACGAGCTCACCGACGTGGGCAGCGGCGTCCGCTCGGTCTCCAGCAGGTGGACCCCTGACAGGACGTCGTCGCGGGTGACGCTGTGACGCACGTGGACGCCGGCGAAGGCGAAGTCACCCCACGAGCTGGTCGCCACGATCCACTCGTCGTTCTCGTCGTCTCGCACCACCTGCCCGGCATGGTCGCCGAGCAGGAGGCCGTCGCGGAGGGAGAACAGCTGCGCAGTCTGCTCGAGCCGGGTCGGGTCGTCGAGGTCGAGCGTGAAGACGCCCCAGTGGGCCTGCTGGAAGAACCCCATGCCGGCGCACGTCGCCGTCAGGTACACCCGCCCGTCGCGCACGTACGGCCGCCCGTCGCTGTGCTGCACGAGGTGCAGGTCGCGCAGCCCGGTCATCCCGAACAGCCCAGCGCGGACGGCGCCCAGCTCGGCCGACTCATCGGCGTCCCGCAGCCCCCACGCGTAGCGGAACCGGGAGAGCGTCTCGGGAGCTCGCAGGTCCACAGCGGAGGCAACCCGCTCGCGTTCGGTCAGCACCGGCTGCCAGCCCGAGCCGGCGTCCACGATCACGGTGACCTTGTTCTCGCAGAGCACGAAGCCGAACCGGAACGTGGCCGGCAGGTCGATCTTCTTGCGGCGTACCAGGCGCGTGCGCCCCGCCTGTCGCACCTCGATCGCCACCCGTCCCCGGGAGCGGTCGTAGGTCGCGAGGACGTGCTCGTCCTCGTCAGAGGCCAGACCGGCGAGCACCAGCCCGCGGTCCAACCGGGACACCGAGGCCTCGACGGCGGCGAACGGAGCAGGCGGTGCGGTGTCACTGGTGACCAGCCGGTCCGGCCTGCCGGCCGACGGCTCGGTGAGAGCCACGAAGCCGGGGGCGATGACGTGGAAGGGGCGGTACCTCGACTGCTCCTCGAACGACAGGTCGAAGATGGCGGGCTCCTTGTCTGGTCGGGTGACGCGGTCTTCAGCTGGCCGCGACGGCGGTCTGGGCGAGCTGGTGCAGCCGGCCAAGATCGTCGCGCCGGCGGCCCCGAGCGTCCCGAGCAGTGCCCGCCTGGTGAGTGCGTGCTGGAGGGCCCGCTGGGTCACCCCTTCAGCCCGGAGCGCGAGACGCCCTCGATCACGAACCGCTGTGCGAACACGTAGAGGATCAGCACCGGGAGGCTCGCGATCACGGCGCCCGCCATCAGCAGGTCGTAACGCACGGCGTTGGCCGACTGCAGCGTGCTCAGCCCTGCCTGCAGCGTCTGGTTCTCCGGACTGAACAACACGTAGACCGGCCACAAGAAGTCGTTCCAGTTGGTCAGGAACGCCAGCAGCGCCAGCGTGGCCAGCGCCGGCCGGGACAGCGGCAGCACCACGCGGTAGAAGACCTGCCAGGTGTTGGCCCCGTCGAGGAATGCCGACTCCTCGAGCTCCTTGGGAAGCTGCAGGAAGAACTGGCGCAGGAAGAAGACGCCGAAGGCGTTCGCGGCGGTCGGCACGATCACCGCGATCAGCGTGTCCAGCCACAGCAGCCGCCCCACGATCTCGTAGTTCGGGATCACCAGGATCACCGGTGGTACGAACAGCGTGGCCACGATCGTCGCGAAGACCACCTTGCGCCCGCGGAACTCCATCCGGGCCAGGGCGTACGCAGCCAGTGCCGCGGTGGCCACCACGAGCAGCGCGTTGAGGGAAGCGGCCAGCATCGAGTTCGCGAACCACCGGAACACCGGCGTGTCCGTGGCGGTGAGGATCTGGTCGTAGGCGCTCAACGTCGGGTTCTGCGGGAACCAGGTCGGCGGTGTCTGCGCCGACTCCTGCCGGTCCTTGAAGGACGTCGAGATCATGAACAGCAGGGGGCTCACGAACAGCAGGGTGAGCACCACCAAGACGCCGTAGCGCAACGCGCGGCTCATTGGCGCCCACCGCCCCGCTCACGGAGGAGGCCGAAGATGAGCACAGAGCTGAGCATCAGGATCAAGGTGAGCACCCAGCTACCGGCGGCTGCGGAGCCCATCTGGAAGTTCTGCAGACCGGTCTCAGCGATGTAGAAGATCGCGGTGCGGGTCTCCTGGCCCGGCTGGCCACCGGTCATGATGAACGACTGCCCGAACATGTTCGCCGAGGCGATGATCGTGATCATCAGCACGAAGACGGTCACCGGACGCAGACTCGGCAGCGTGACGTTTCGGAACTTTGCCCAGGCGCCGGCTCCGTCGACCTCCGCCGCCTCGTACAGCTCCGGGGGGACGTCTTGCAACCCGGCCAGGAAGATCACGGCGTTGAACCCGAGCGTCCACCAGATCGTGACACCGATCAGTGCGACCCACGCCTCGGGGACCGAGCTGAGCCAGGGGGTGGTCTCCGGCAGCCCGACCAGTCCCAGCAGGTAGTTCACCAACCCGATGTTGGCGTCCAGCAGGAACCGCCACAGCACACCGACGACTGCGACTCCCAGCACGTACGGCGCGAAGTAGATGCTGCGGAACACGTTGCGGCCGCGGAAGCGCTGGTTCATCACCAGCGCCACCGCGAGTGGCACCACGATCAGTAGCGGCACGCTGAACAGCGTGAAGATCCCCGTCGCCTGCATCGAGTCCCAGAACGGCGTGAACGCGAGCGAGTCCGGGTTGACGAGGTCGGCGTAGTTCTCCAGGCCGACGAACGGCTTCCCGGGCAGGTTCGGGTCCCAGTCGTGCAGGCTGATCCACAGCCCCATGACGATGGGCGCCAGCACGAAGGCCACGAAGAGCGCCAGGTACGGGGCCAGGAACAGCCAGGCAGTCTTCTGGCCCCCCTGTCGGCTGGCCACGGAGCTGTTGGACACGGTCGCTCAGGCCCCGTACTTCTCCAGGTTGGCCTTCATCAGCTCCGTGGCGTTGCTCGCCGCGGTGGAGAGCGCCTCGTCCGGCGGCGTCTTCCCCAGGATCGCCTCGTTGAGCGCCGGCTCCAGGGTCTGGATCTGCACGTCGCCGAGGCCGGGGACCGCCGGGAGGAAGTGCAGGTTGCCGAGGTAGTCGTTCAGCGCGTACTGCGGGGACTTGGTGTAGGCCGGCTCCTTGCGAGCGGAGTTGCGGGCGGGGATCATCGCCGCACCGGCCCACTCCGCGGACTGCTTGCTGATCCAGCTGATGAACGCCTTGGACGCGTTGGCCGCGTTCTGGTCCTCGGCGCCCAGGGCGGTCACGAAGAAGTTGTGCGAGTTCGCCCACACCGCCGGCTGGTCCCCGATGGTGGGGATCGGCGCGATTCCGAAGTCCATCTCGCCGGCCTTGAGGTCGTTGATCTGCCAGATGCCGTCCCAGGTGATCGACGTCTCGCCGTTCTTGAACGCCAGGTACTGCGCGTCGATGTCGACGTTCGGCGGACTGTAGCCCTTGTTGATCTGATCAGTCATCCAGGTCAGAGCCGCGACGCCGGCTTGGTCGTCGAAAGTCGCGGCCGACCCGTCGGCGGCGTAGGGCTCGCCGCCGTGCTGCCACAGCAGACTGAGGAACATCAGGTGGGCCGGCCACTGGTTGGGCATCCAGAACGGTGTCTTGTAGCCGGCCTGCTGCAGCTTCTGGCACGCCTCGTCGAAGCTCGCTGCGTCGGTGGGCGGAGAGCTGATCCCGGCCTTGTCGAAGTGCTCCTGGTTCCAGTACATCGCCAGGCAGTGCACGTCGAACGGGATGCCGTAGCGCGACCCGCCGTAGACAGCGGGCTGCCACACGGCCGGCGCGAAGTCACCCGCGCTGAGCCCCAGCTCGGAGGCCACGTCGTCGATGGGCACGATCACCTGCCGGGCGGCGTTGGTGGCGATCTGGTCGAGGTGCATCGCCCCGAAGTGCGGCCCCTTGCCGGCCTGCGCGGCCGCGGGAAGCTTCTGGTAGAAGTCCGCCCACTCGATCGTGGTCTGCTTCACCGTGACCTTGGCCGGGCTGCTGTTGTACTTCTTGACCAGCGCGTCCATGGTCGGACCGTCACCGCCGGTGAAGCCGTTCCAGTAGTCCAGGGTGACCGCGGGACCGGTGTACTTACCGCCGGTGAACCCGCCGACACCTTCCTTCGAGGCGCCGCTGCCGAGGCCCTCACCGCCACCACATCCGGCGAGGAAGGCGGCGGTTCCGCCGGCCCCCATGACGAGGAACCCTCGACGGCTGAGGGATGTCTGCAGGGTTTCCTGCCCGAGTCGAGACTTGCGCATCATGGCTGTTGCTCCTCGTTGGTTGGTGCCCGGCGGGTGGTCCCCGCCGCGCGTCGAAAGTCATCTCGCATCGTCGGCGGCAAGGTGGTGCCGAGCGTGCTGTGGTCCAGTGTTACCCGTTGCCGGGGGAGAGCTGTCAACGCGTCCGGTTGCAGTTCGGTCTCGGCTCCGGCTAGGTGGGTAAGCATTGCCAGGACCACAGCACTTGTTCTAACGTGGATTTACATCGTTGTAAAGAGGCGGTCGGAGGTGTGTCCTATGGCGGTACGCCTGCAGGACGTGGCGGCGATCGCGGAGGTCTCGGTGAAGACAGTCAGCAATGTCGTCAACGACTATCGCCACGTCAGGCCGGAAACGCGCGCGCGTGTCCAGGCCGCCCTCGTTGAGCTCGACTATCGGCCCAATCTCTCCGCCCGAAGCCTGCGGCAGGGCCGGTCCGGGGTGATCGCCCTGGCGGTCCCCACGCTCGACATGCCCTACTTCGCCGAGCTGGCGGGCTCGGTCGTCGAGGCCGCCGCCCAGCGCGGCTGGACGGTGCTGGTCGACCAGACCGACGGGTTGCCCGATCGCGAGCGAGCGGTTGCCACCGGTCTGCGCGGGCACCTCATCGACGGGCTGATCCTCAGCCCGGTTGCGCTCGAGGGCGTCGAGCTGCAGCGGACCCAGGAGGACGTCCCCTTGGTGCTGCTCGGCGAGAAGATCGCCGGTGGACCGGTGGACCACGTCGCGGTCGACAACGAGGCGGCCGCCCGGGCCGCGACGACCCACCTGCTGGACCTCGGCCGTCGCCGGGTCGCCGCGATCGGCTACCAGTCCAGTGCCGACGCTGCCTCCGGCGTGGCCGCGCTACGCCGACGCGGATACGAGGCCGCGTTGGCGGCAGCCGGGCACGACGTCGACGCGTCGCTGACCCCCGAGGTCCCCGGTTACCTGCGCAGTGACGGAGCCGAGGCGATGAGCGCCCTGCTCGGCCTGCCCTGGCCGCCGGACGCGGTCTTCTGCTTCAACGACCTGCTCGCGCTCGGGGCGCTACGCACGCTCGCCGACCGAGGACTGCGAGTGCCGGACGATGTTGCGGTGATCGGCTTCGACGACGTGGAGGACGGCCGCTACTCCGTCCCCCGGCTGAGCACCGTGGCGCCGGCCAAGGAGTCCATCGCCAGCGACGCCGTCGACATGCTCGCCGACCGGATCGCCCGCCGCGACCAGGTGGCGGCGCGCGAGATTCGGGTCGGATTCGACCTGGTGCCGCGTGAGTCGACCCTCGGCCGAACCGGCCAACCCTGACCTCAAGAATGCCAACCGAAGTAGAAGGAGTGAGGTAAGCCCATGACGTCTCGGGATCTTCGTCGTGTCTTGGTGGGGGTGGTCGCCGCGCTGCTCGTTCCGCTGCTGGTCATCCCGGCCTCGACAGCACAACCTTCAGCACGACAGGCAGACGCCGACCGCTATCACAACCCGCTGAAGCCCCGGGTGCCCGGTGACGGCACTGTGGACAGCTGCGCGGACCCGGCCGTGATCCGGGGACAGGAGAAGGGGGACAAGTGGTGGTACATGTACTGCACCACCGACCCGCTGAACGACGGGGACACCGCAGGGGACGGTGAGAACACCTTCCACCCGATCCCGATGATGCGCAGCCGCGACCTGGTCAACTGGACCTACCGCGGAGACGCGATTCCGGAGCCTCCGTCCTACGCCGCCGAAGGCGCCGGCATCTGGGCGCCGGACGTGGTGTACTCCAAGGCGTTCGACCGCTACTACCTGACGTTCGTGGTCACCAACACCGAGCCGCCGGTCGGTACGCCGGGTTGCAACGGCGACAGCGCAATCGGCGTCGCCACCAGCAAGAACCCGATGGGTCCGTGGAAGGTCAGCGACACCCCG
Organism: uncultured Nocardioidaceae bacterium; assembly: GCA_902805855.1. Taxonomy (GTDB): domain Bacteria; phylum Actinomycetota; class Actinomycetes; order Propionibacteriales; family Nocardioidaceae; genus Nocardioides_C. The sequence goes on along the minus strand of CADCUJ010000061.1, from coordinate 14,177 downwards.
GTCGTTCCACCGCGGAAGGACCCGAACTCCACCGACCCCTGCGCCTTCTTCTGGACCTACGACCCCGATGTGCTCGGCAACAGCATCGGCGCCAACGGGATCCTGTACTACGGCAGCTACTACGGCGGCGTGTACGGGACCAAGGTCAGCCTGACCCGGCGCAGCATGCACATGACCGGGGCTCCGACCCCGATCGCGATCCCGAACCGCTACGAGGGCACCAACGTCATCAAGCGGGCGGGTCGCTACTACATGTTCGCCTCGGCGACCAACTGCTGCAACGGGTCGCTGACGGGTTACAGCGTGTACGCGGGACGTTCGCAGAGCCCACTCGGTCCGTTCCGTGACCGGGACGGCAACACGTTCCTGGAGAGTCGCGTCGGCGGCACCCCGGTGATCAGCATGAACGGCAACCGGTGGGTCGGGACCGGGCACAACTCGGTGTTCCGGGACTTCGACGGTCAGTGGTGGACCATCTACCACGCGGCCGACCGATTCGACCCGTACTTCGAGGACGAGCCCGGCTTCACCAAGCGGCCGGCACTGCTCGACCCGCTCGACTGGAAGAACGGCTGGCCGACTGTGCGCGCCAACCGCTGGGCCTCCGACAAGCGGATGCCGGCACCGGCGGCGCAGCCGGGCGAGCGCACGGCCTACGAGCCGAACTGGCTGCCCAACCACCAGCCCGGAGCGAAGCGTGAGCGGTTCTCCGACGAGTTCAACGACGGCAGGCTCGGCGACCGGTGGTCCTGGGTGCGCAAGCCGGCCGAGAGCGAGTACGGCGAGGAGAACGGCGCGTTCCGGTTCGACACACAGAACAAGGACCTGACCGAGGACTCCAACTCCGCTTCGGTCCTGGTCAGGAACGCTCCCGAGCGGAACTACGTGGTGCAGACCAAGGTGCACTTCAACGTGCCGCCGGACTACTCCGAGCACAACTACGTGCAGGCCGGTGTGGCGCTCTACGGCGGCGACGACCGGTTCCTGAAGCTGGTGCACGTCTCGATCTGGGAGACCCGACAGACCGAGTTCGCCAAGGAGATCCCCAGCGGGTTCGACGGCACCTCGGCCTACGGCAACACCGTTGTCGGACCGCCTGCTGACTGGACCTACCTGCGGATCGTCAAGCAGAACCGGCCGGGTCAGGACGAGTTCACGGCCTACACCCGCCAGCCCGGTGAGCGCTGGGTTCGTGGGGGCACGTGGCGGCACGACCTGGGCGACAACGCCCGGATCGGGCTGGTGTCCATGGGTGGCCAGGAAGGCACCCAGGAGTTCCGCGCCAGGTTCGACTACGTCCGGGTGTTCGGCCTCCGGTAGGTCACCCGGTCCTCTCCCGACTGTGGGCACCCGGCGCTGAGCCGGGTGCCCACAGCACGTCTTGAACTACGCGTGGCACCGGTGGAATCGTGGCCGATGGAGGTAGCTGCCATGCGCGCACGAGTTGGCGACCGGTTGGTCGTGGAGAGCAGGGCCGTCGACGTCCCCCGCCGGGACGGAGAGGTGGTCGAGGTGCACGGGGAGGACGGCGCACCGCCGTACCTGGTCCGCTGGTCGGACGGGCACGAGGGGCTGACCTTCCCGGGGCCCGACGCGCACGTCGTGCCCAACGAGTGACCAGCGAGTGACCAGCGGGTGAGCGGTCAGCCCGCGAAGGCTTGGTCCAGCCTGGGCCGTACCTGAAGCTCGGCGCTGTAGCCTGACCCGGCTTGTGGCACAGCCTCGACTACTCCGGGACGCCGTCATCGCCTGGGCTTCCGTCGTACGGGACCTCCGGCCGCCAGTGCTCCGATGGCATGGTCGCGGCGGCGAACAGCGCATCGGCGACGAGGTCCGGAGCGAAAGGTGTGTCCGGGGCCAACGTGCCTTTCACCGTGAGGCAGGTCGCCCGGATGTCGTGCGGAGCCAGGGTCGCGTCGATGCTGCGCACCAGGTTTCGCAGACCGGCCTTCTGCACACCGAGTGAGGCTGCCTCGTGCCACGGCCGGTCCGCCGCGATGCTGCCGGTGGCCGTGATCCGTCCGCCGGAGGTCATGAACGGCCGGGCTGCCTGTACCGCGGTGAGCAGGCTGGCGACGCCGAGGCGTACGTCTGCGAGCAGCTCGTCGGCGCTGAGCGCGAGCGGGTCCTTGTGCCGGAAGGCGCTCGGATTGAAGTGCAGCACGTCGACCCGGCCGCTGTGCTCGGCAAGGCGGGTGACCGCCTCGGTGAGCGCTGCGTCCTCAGCGATGTCGGCCTCGGCCCAGGAGGCGGTGATCTTCTCCCGCTGCAGCGCGGCCACGAGCTCTGCGAGCTTGTCGGGCGAGCGCGCGACCAGACCGACGTGGTAGCCCGCACGACCGAACCGACTGGCGACGGACGCGCCGACACCGGGTCCGGCGCCCACCACGAGGACCATCGGACTCGTCATGGCATCGGCTCGTCATCGAGCAGTTCCTTCAGGGCGTAGCTGGTCGCCTGTTCCACCGTCATCACGGCGCCCTCGCGCCAGGCGGACTGGAACCCCTGCGGGCCCAGGGCCCGGCGGCAGGCGCTGAGCCAGCGGTCCAGGTAGACGCGGTCAGCCGCGGCGACGGGCAGCTCCAGCGACTGCCTCAGCGCGTCCGCCGCACCGGCCATCCGCGCAGCCGGAACCCACTGCTCACCCGCTGCACCCAGGCCGCAGCAGGTCTCGAGTGCCTCCGCGATCGTGTCGTGGTCGCTGAGGGCGACCAGCCCGCTGACCGCCTCTCGCAGCGAGGAGCGGGCCTTCGCCAGATCCCCACGGAGCAGATGCGTCGCGCCGAGGTTCAGCAGCGTGGTGGCGACCCCCCAGTCGTCTCCGCGCGCCCGGTCGGCGTGCAGGTTGTCGGTGAACAGCTCCAGCGCCTGGTCGGTCATGCCCTGGTCGAGCGAGACGATGCCGAGGTTGTTCAGGCTGTTGATCAGGCCGCCCTTGTCGCCGAGCTCCTCCCGGATCTCGGCGGCCCGTCGAAGGTGCTTCTCCGCGCCCGGTCTTTGTCCCGAGCGCAACGCGATTCCGAGGCTGTTCAGAGCGGCGGCCTCACCCCACCGGTCGTCCATGCTGCGGTAGACCTGGAGGGCCTGCTCGAAGAGCTCGATCGCCTCGTCCGGCCTGCTCCGCTGCTCGGTCAGCACCCCCAGCATGCGCAGTCCCCGCGCCTGGATCTCTCTGGGAGGGTCGATCGCCTCCGCGAGCGAGCGCTTCAGCCAGTCCATCCCCTCCACCGCCTGGCCGTGGTGGTACCAGTCGTCGGCGACGGTGGAGGCGAGACGAAGCGCCTTGACCCCCGCCTCCGTGTCCCGGCGGCCCATCCCGTCCAGCCAGAAGCCGAGTGCGGCTCGGATGTTGTCCTGGTCCTGGAGGAAGCTCGGTACCACGGCGGTCTCCCCGCCCTCCTCGGCCAGTGCCAAGAAGTAGACCGCATGACGCTCCTGCAACCGGACCAGGTGCTCCGGGTCCTCACCGAGCAGCTCGTCCGCGTAGTCGCGCAGCGTCTGCAGCATCTCGAACCGCACCCGGCCGTCGATCTCGCGCTGGCGCACGAGGCTGTGGTTCACCAGAGCGGTCAGCAGGTCGAGCACGTCGCCCGCGGGAGCCAGCACGGTCTCGATGGCGTCGTACTCCGCTCCGCCGCGGAAGACCGCCAAATCACGGAAGAAATCTTGTTCCTGCGGCGAGAGCAGGTCGTAGCTCCAGTCGATCGTGTTGCGGAGTGCGCGGTGACGGTACGGCGAGTCCGTCGCACCTCCGGTCAGCATCACGAGACGGTTGTCCAGCTTCCGGAGCAGGGTGTGCGGAGGGAACAGCTTGGTGCGCGCGGCGGCCAGCTCGATCGCCAGCGGGAGGCCGTCGAGCAGCTCGCAGATCTCCGCGACAGCAGCCGCGTTCGCCTCCGTCAGCTCGAAGTCCTTGCGCACCCTGCTGGCCCGGTCCACGAACAGCTGGACCGCCTCGGAGCGTCGCACGTCGGCCAAGGAGCCGCTGCGCGCCAGCTGCATCGGGGACAGCAGGTACTCGTGCTCCCCGCGCACGGACAGGGCCAGGCGACTGGTCACCAGCATGGTGAGCCGCGGGCACTGCGAGAGGATCCGGGACAGCACGGCGGCACCGTCGAGGAGCTGCTCGAAGTTGTCGAGGAACAGCAGCATTCGCCGTCCCCCGATGTGCGCGATCACGGCCTCCTCGGGCTGCGCCTCGCTGTCCAGGGACACGCCGAGCGTCCGGGCGATCACCGCCCCCAGGAGGCCGGCGTCCGTCACCGCCGAAAGGTCGACGAAGTACACGCCTTCGAGGAAGTCGTCCAGCAGCGTCCGCGCGACCGTGACGGCGACGCGGGTCTTGCCGGTGCCTCCGGGACCGGTGATGGTCAGCAGGCTCACGTCGTCGTCGAGCAGAGCCTCTCGCAGCTCGGCTATCTCGCGTTGCCGTCCGACCAGCGCCTCCACCTGGCGCGGCAGGTTCGTGGGGGGCTGTTCCGACTTCAGCGCAGGGAAGTCCTCCGGCAGCCCGTCGAGCACCAGCTGCAGGATGTGCTGAGGTTGCTCCAGGTCCTTGAGCCGGTGGTGCCCGAGGTCCTTGAGCCGGAAGACACCGGTGTCCGCGTCGTCGGCGAGGAACTGTGCGGTCCTGCTCGACAGCACCACTTGGCCGCCATGCGCAGAGCTCGCGATCCGGGCGGCGATGTGCACGTCCATGCCGACGTAGTTGCCCTCGAGCAGCAGGGGCTCGCCGGTGTGCAGGCCCATCCGGACCAACAACCGCACGCCCTCCGGCCAGGAGTGCTCGGCCAGAGCGCGCTGCGCGTCCGCCGCCGCGGCGACTCCCTCCCGTGGAGAGTCGAACACGACGAAGAACGAGTCGCCCTGAGTGTCGATCTCGTGGCCGCCGTGGGCTAGGAAGCTTCGCCGAAGCAGCCGGCGGTGCATCGAGAGCACCTCCCCGTACCCCTCGCCGAGCCGGTGCAGCAGACGGGTCGACCCGGCGATGTCGGTGAACAGAAAGGTGACCACGCCCTGTGGCAGGTCTCGCTCCGCCGACCCCATCTGCTCAGGTTAGGGCCTGCTCGGGGGCGCGTCACCGCCGACGGCGTTGGCCGAGACCGGACGGGCTGGTGACAGTCGTCGCGGCCTGCAGCACAATCGGCACGTCTGGGTGTTGTCGAGCTGTTTCTCGACTGTTGCTGAGCAGGGGTGGCCATGCGGTTCGAGTCCACGGTCCTGGCGGTGTCCTGGATCCCGTCCGAGGCGATCTCCGGGATGACCAGGCTGCCGTTCGACATGGGGGTGACCCGGTACGACGACCCGCCGCCGGACACGATGCACAACTTCAAGGAGCTCCTGGCCTCCGACCGGTTCCGCTTCGCGAACGAGCTTCGCGCGTGGATCGAGGTCGAGGACGGGCGGATCGTCGACTCCGGGTACGCCGGCCGTGGGCACATCAACGTGTCGACCGTCCGTCTCGGGCATCGGGAGGCGGCGTTCGCGGCAGTCCCCCTGCCTGACATCCAGCACGAACCGGTCACCGAGCCGGACTCGGTCACCTTCACCCAGACCTCGGGAGGCAGGACCGGGCTGCCGGCCCCGCGACGAGTCCGGCGGCCGCCGTACGTCCAGATCGCCGCACCGCTCGCCTGGACCACGCTGCGCCTCACCATCGACAAGGAGGGGTCCTCGCACTCAGAGGTCGTCGGTGCGAGCCCCTTCCCACGGCACTGGGTTTACGACGACACGATGCAGCTGGTTGCGAAGACCGGCTCGATCGACTTCGACAGCTGGTACCGCGATGCATTCGGCAAGCACACCCCGTGGGGCGACACCGACTCGCCGGCGTTCGTGACCGAGGTGGAGAGCGGGCTCGAGCGCGAGCTCTCGCGGACCATCATGCGGGGCCGGAACCGACCGCAACGGCGGCACCTCGCGAAGGGCCAGACCCTCGTGGAGCAGGGTGAGCCGGGGGAGGCGCTCTTCTTGCTGCTCGACGGCGTCCTGGCCGTGGAGGTCGATGCAGAGCCGGTCGCAGAGGTCGGCCCGGGGGCGATCCTGGGCGAGCGCGCGCTGCTCGAAGGCGGCAGACGCACCTCGACGCTGCGCGCGGTCACCGGCTGCCGGGTCGCGATAGCCTCCGCGCAGGACATCGACCCAGGGGTGCTGGAGGAGATCGGCCGCCGCCATCGCCGCGAGCAAGCCCCCTGAGCGCTCATCGAGGAGGGCCGTGGTGACCGGTGGCTGACCACGCCTCCGAGCGGGTCAGCGTCGGCCCGGACGGCACCGAGCTGGTCCCACTCGCGCGGTCGCTGCCGGGAGCCGAGCGCCGCGTCGTGGGACTCGTCGGCGCCCCCGGCGCGGGGAAGTCGACGCTCGCGGCCGAGCTGGCCCGCTTGTCCGAGGCCGAGGCGGCGGTGGTGCCCATGGACGGCTTCCACCTCGCCGACGTCGAGCTGCGTCGCCAGGGCCTGCTGGAGCGCAAGGGGGCACCGGAGACGTTCGACGCCGCAGGCTATGCCGCGCTGCTGGGCCGGCTGCACGCCGAGCGCGACGGGACGGTCTATGCGCCCGGCTTCGAGCGGACCCTCGAGCAGCCGCTGGCAGGGGCGATCGCGGTCCCGCCCGAGGTGTCCGTGGTGCTCACCGAAGGCAACTACCTGCTGCTGGGGCAGGGACCATGGCCGGCTGTGCGAGCGCAGCTGGACGAGGTCTGGTTCGTGGTCGCCGACGAGCGGCTCAGGGTGGCGCGGCTGGTGGCGCGGCACGTCGGCTCCGGCAAGAGCGAGAAGGCCGCGCGGGAGTGGGTGGCGCGGGTGGACGGGCCGAACGCGGAGGCGGTGGCAGGCTCGATCGAGTACGCCGACCGGGTCGTGGACGTGACCCGATGGCGGGCGGCCGCCGGTGGGTGACGTGCTCCCCGCTCGGGTCTACAGGGCTGGCCTGCTGGGGGTGTAGAGCCAGGCTTCGAACAGCGCGTCGAGCTGTCGGCCGGAGACCCGCTCGGCGAGTTCGACGAACTCCGCGGTGCTGGCGGAGCCGTGCTGGTTCTCGGCGACCCACGCCCGCAGGATCTCGAAGAACGCCGGCGTGCCGACCTCCGTCCGCAGCGCGTGCAGTGTCATCGCGCCGCGCTCGTAGACCTGGTCGGCGAACATGTTCTCCGGGCCGGGGTCCCCCGGTCGCAGCGTCCAGTACGGCGAGGCGGCACCGTGGGCGCCGTAGTAGTAGTCGAAGTTGCGTTGCGCGACCCCGGGTCGACCGGTCTTCTCGGCCTCCCAGAGCCACTCGGAGTAGGTCGCGAAGCCCTCGTTCAGCCAGATGTCGCGCCAGTCGCGCGGGGTGACCGAGTTGCCGAACCACTGGTGCGCCATCTCGTGTGCGATCAGCCAGTCGGGAGGGGCGTCGGGGTAGACCGGCCGGCCCTGGGTCTCCAGGGCGTACCCGACGCGGACGTTGTCGACGATCATCCCCGAGGTGTCGAAGGGGTAGGGGCCGAAGCTGCGTCGCAGGAACGAGGTGACCGCCGGAAGCTGGCTTCGGGCCGTCGCGGCGCGGCCGAGCCGCGGGTCGACGAAGGAGAGCAGCGGCATCCCGGCCGATGTTTCGTTGGCCATGCTGGACCGGTACATCTGGTACTCACCGATCGAGACGGTGGCGAGGTACGCGGCCATCGGCCACCGCTCCCGCCAGTGCCACGTGGTTCGTTTCGGCCCGGTGTCGCGGCGCACCAGCGCCCCGTTCGAGGCGGCCTTCAGCCGGTTCGGCACCGAGACCGAGATGTCGAAGGTGGCCTTGTCGCGTGGCGTGTTGTTCACCGGGAACCACGCCATCGCGCCGGTGGGCTCGGCGAGCACGGTGCCGCCGTCGGCGGTCGGGATCCAGCCGGTGCTGCTGCCGTCCTCGGCGACAACGACGGGGGGAGTGCCGACGTACCTGACGCGCACCGCGAAGCTGGTCCCGTCCGGGACCGGCTGGGCGGGGGTGACACTGAGCTCGGCACCGTCGCGGACGTACGCCGCGGGGGCACCGTCGACGTGCACGGACTCGACCTGCATGCCGTCGAGCTCGAGGTTGAAGGAGCTGAGGTCCTTGGTGGCGCGCGAGGTCAGCACGGTCCGCGCCTCGACCGTGCGTCCCAGCGGTCTCCAGGTGAGGTCGATGTCGTAGTGCGCGACGTGGTAGCCGCCGTTGCCCATGGCGGGGTAGTAGGAGTCGCCGGATCCGGTGTCGCCCGGGGTGCCGACCGGCGGTTCGGCCGCACCCGCTGCCCAGGCTCCCAGCCAGGTCAGCGTGGCGGCCACGACTGCGCCGGTGAGCACGCGAAGCGGGCCGGGTCTGGGCAAGGGGGAGCTCCTTCGGTCGCGCGGTAGCGCAAGGCTAGGCCGGACCCGACGCGGCCGCGATGCTTTTTACCCAGTCAGGCGACGGTGAGTACGTGCGTGCGGGGCGCGACCAGCTCGCCGACCACCGGGTGGCCGGGCAGCTCGCCGGCGATGAGCAGCCCACCGGAGGTCTGCGCGTCGGCGAGGAGCAGGAGCTCGTCCTCGGGTAGCGAGGACGACACGTGCGGTATTACCCACTCCAGGTTGCGTCGGCTGCCGCCGGGCACGAAGCCCTGCGCCAGCGACGAGCGGGCGCCTTCGAGGTAGGGGACGGCGGCCGCGTCGACGACCGCCGAGACTCCGCTGGCGCGCGCCAGCTTCAGCAGGTGGCCAAGGAGCCCGAAGCCGGTCACGTCGGTGGCCGCGCGTACCTCCGCGTCGACCGCGGCCCGGGACGCGTCCGCGTTCAGGGTCGTCATCGCCTCGACCGCTTCAGGGAAGACTTCGCCGGTCGCCTTGTGCCGGTTGTTGAGGATGCCCAGCCCGAGTGGTTTGGTCAGCGTCAGCGGTGTCCCGGCGCGGCCCGCGTCGTTGCGGAGGAGACGGGAGGGGTCCGCGACACCGGTGACAGCCAGCCCGTACTTGGGTTCGGCGTCGTCGATGCTGTGCCCGCCCGCGAGGTGCGCCCCGGCAGCCGAGCAGACGTCCGCTCCGCCGCGGAGCACGTCGGCAGCGACCGCGAGGGGGACCCTCTCCAGGGGCCACGACAACAGGTTCAGCGCGAGCAACGGGGTCCCGCCCATCGCGTACACGTCGGAGAGCGCGTTCGTCGCCGCGATCCGGCCGAAGTCGTAAGGGTCGTCCACAACGGGGGTGAAGAAGTCGGCGGTCGCGATCAGGGCCCGGTCACCGTCGATCCGCACCACGGCGGCGTCGTCCCCGTGCTCGACCCCGACGAGCAGGTCTCCAACCGCTTTCCCGGCGGACAGGCCGGCCAGGACCCGTTCGAGCTCGCCGGGTGGCACCTTGCACGCGCAGCCGCCACCGGCAGCGAGCTGCGTCAACCGCACCTGCGCGTGGGCCGCGGTCGACGTGGTTGTCATGTCGCCACGGTATCCGCACCTGCTCTGCCGGCCGAGGCGTGCAACTACAGTTCCTTCTCGGAGGCGTACCTCGTCTGGTGACGGGCGCGGTCCTCAAAACCGTTGTGGCCGAGCAGCTCGGTCAGGCGGGTTCGATTCCCGTCCGCCTCCGCCAGCAAGGCCCGTTCGTGCCCAGGAGGGCCCGACGGAGCCGCCAGGGAAAGGGTGCCGTGACAGACCCCCGCAGGTCGACACCGCGCACCGACCACGTGCTCGCCGACGCCCGGCTGCAGGAGCAGGCACGACGGCTCGGCCCCGGCATCGTGAAGGCGGCGGTCGTCGACGCGCTCGCGCACTGCCGTGACGGAAGGGTCGCCGCTGAGGACGTGCCCGGGGTCGCGCTGTCGGCGCTGCCAGCCACGGCCTCCTCGCTGCGCCCGGTCGTGAACGCCACCGGTGTGCTCGTGCACACCAACCTCGGTCGCGCGCCGCTGTCCTCGGCAGCCCGTGATGCGGTGGTCGCGGCGGCGGGTGTCACCGATGTCGAGCTCGACCTGGGGAGTGGTCGGCGTGACCGCAGGGGCCGCGGGGCGATGGCCGCGCTCGCGGCGGCCGTCCCTGACGCAGGCGGCGTGCACGTGGTCAACAACGGGGCCGCCGCTCTGGCACTGGTCGCGTGCGCGCTGGGCAAGGGTCGCAAGGTCATCATCGCTCGAGGTGAGCTGGTGGAGATCGGCGACGGCTTCCGCATCCCCGATCTGGTCGAGTCACTGGGCGCCGAGATCCGCGAAGTGGGCACGACCAACCGGGTCAGCCTGGCCGACTACGCCGACGCGGTGGACGATCAGACCGCCTTCGTGCTCAAGGTCCATCCCTCCAACTTCGTGGTCTCCGGGTTCACCTCGGGCGTGCCCGCCTCCGAGCTGGCCACGCTTCCGGTGCCGGTCGTCGCCGACATCGGCTCCGGGCTCCTGGCACCGCACCCGCGGCTGCCCGACGAGCCGAGTGCGTCGGCGATGCTGCGAGCCGGGGTCGCGTTGGTGACCGCGTCGGGCGACAAGCTGCTCGGTGGACCGCAGTGCGGCCTCCTGCTCGGTGATGCCGATCTGGTGCGGACGCTGCGACGACATCCCTTCGCTCGGGCACTGCGGGTCGACAAGCTGACGCTGGCGGCTCTGGAGGCCACCCTGAACGGGCCATCGCCGCCGGTGCGGGTCGCCCTGGACACGCCGGTCGCGACGCTGCGGGAGCGGGCCGAGCGGTTGCGAGAGCAGCTGCCGGGGACCAGCGTGGTCGCGTCGACGGCGGTCGTCGGCGGCGGCGGTGCGCCCGGCGTCGAGCTGCCGAGCGCTGCACTCTCGGTGCCGTCCTCGTGGGCGGATCCACTGCGACGGGGCGAGCCGCCGGTCGTCGGCCGGCTCACCGACGGGGCGATGCTGCTGGACCTGCTCGCGGTCGACCCGACCGACGACGCGACGCTGGCGCGGGCGGTACGACGCGCAGCCCAGACACCGGTCGAAACGTCGTCGGACACTGTGGACCGCTGAGCGTGCACGTCATCGCCACCGCCGGTCACGTCGACCACGGGAAGTCGACGTTGGTCCGAGCGCTCACCGGGTCGGACCCGGATCGCCTAGACGAGGAGCGTCGGCGGGGCCTGTCGATCGAGCTCGGCTACTGCTGGACGTCGCTGCCGGACGCCGGCGAGGTCGCGTTCGTCGACGTACCCGGTCACGAGCGGTTCGTCTCGACGATGCTGGCCGGGGTCGGTCCGGTGCCCGCCGTGCTGTTCGTGGTCGCGGCGGACGACCCGTGGATGCCGCAGGCCGAAGAGCACCTTCGTGCCCTGGACGCGCTCGGCGTCACGCACGGGGTCCTCGCCGTCACCCGCTCCGACCTGGCGCCCGCCGGGCCGGCGCTCGAGCGGGCCCGGGCACGGCTGAGCGACACGTCGTTGCGCGACGCGGCGACTGTCACGGTGAGCGGCCGGTCCGGTGAGGGGCTCGACGAGCTGCGCCGCCTGCTCGCCGAGATGGCGAGAGCTCTCCCGGCGCCGGACCCGGACGCGGATGTCCGGCTGTGGCTGGACCGGAGGTTCCACGTGCAGGGAGCCGGCACGGTGGTCACCGGCACCCTGCAGGCCGGGCGGGTGTGCGCCGGACAGGTCCTCGCCGCCGGCTCCGGCCGGGTCCGGGTCCGCGCGGTGCAGTCCCTCGGTGTGCCGGTGAGCTCGGTCCAGGGCGTCGCGCGGGTGGCACTCAACGTGGCGGGGCCCGCCGCGCACGACCTGGACCGAGGCGACGTGCTGGTCACCCCGGATGCGTGGGAGCTCGCTCACCATGTCGATGTCCGGGTCGCTGGAGGGGAGATCCCCGAGCGGCCGATGCTGCATGTCGGTGCTGCCGCCGTGACGGTGCGCGCACGGCCGCTGGGTCGGGGCCTGGTGCGGCTCCACCTGGACCGTCCGCTACCGCTGCGGATCGGCGACCGGGCGCTGCTGCGGGACCCGGGCGACCGCTCGGTGTGGGCGGTGAGCGTGCTGGACCCGACGCCGCCGTCGTTGCGTCGCAGAGGTGCAGCTCGGCTGCGCGCCGAGGAGCTGAGCGCGCACACCGGTGCGCCGGAGCCCACCGAGGAGCTGCGCCTTCGAGGTGTTGTGCGGCTCGCTCTGCTGCGCCGGCTCGGGGTGGACACCTCGCGGCTCACCGCGAGCAGCGCCGAGGTCGGTGCTCTCGTGGGGGACTGGGTGGTCAGCGAGCAACGGGCCCACGGCCTGCGCCGACAGCTGGAGACGCTCGTGCACCAGCGTGAGAGGGAGCAACCGTTGCATCCGGGGGTCCCGGTCGCCGAGGCGGCCCATGCGCTGGACCTCCCGGCTCTGGAGCTGGTCCCCGCCCTGGTCCGGGAGCCGTTGGCCGTGGTCGCCGGCCGGGTTACCACCGAGACGTGCGCCGTCCTCCCCGACGAGGTCGAGGAAGCGTTGGCCGCCTACGCCCGGGAGATGGAAGGCCAGCCGTTCGCCGCCCCCACGACCCTTCGTCTGCGCGAGCTCGGGCTGGACGCGTCCACGACCGCGGCTGCGGTGCGGGCCGGCCGGCTGCTGCGCGTCGGCGAGGGGACCCTGCTACCACCAGGCGCCGACGAGACCGCCGTGCGGTGGCTACGTGAGCTTCCGCAGCCGTTCACCACCGCTCAGGCTCGGGACCGTCTCGGGTCCTCCCGCCGGGTCGTGCTGCCGCTGCTGGCGCACCTGGATCGGGTGGGGCGCACCCGCCGGCTGCCCGATGACCGACGGGTTGTCCGCGAAGGGCGGGGGTCGGCCGACTGACGAGCAGGCACGGCGACAGACCGACGCCGTCTCCGTTCAGCCGCGGACGTCGAAGCCGGTCAACCCGCCCGGGTCCTCGTCGGTGACCTGCGCGTCCTCGACCTGTGCCTGGCCCGGACCTGAGCTGGCCCAGGCAACCAGGTCGTCGACGTCGGAGCGTGGCCCCTCGAACAGCGCCTCCACGGACCCGTCCGGGTTGTTCTGCACCCAGCCCGCCACTCCTCGCGCCTGCGCCTCGCGGCGCGCACCGTCTCGGAAGAAGACGCCTTGCACCCGCCCGCGGGCCACGACGCGTCTGGCAATGTTCTCGCTCATCGTCGTGAGGCGGCGCTCTGCGTCCGGTCGGTCGCCTCGTCCGACCCCTCTCCCGCGTCGGGGTCCTCCGGAACGGTGTCGGCCTTCACTGCGTCGCGTTGGCCGAGCGGCCGTGGCTCGCCGGTGGTGGTGTCCGCCGCGGTCTGCTGCTCTGCCTCGGCGTTGATCTCCGCCCCGAGGAGCACCACGAGGTTGGTGATCCACAGCCACAGCAGGAGGACGACGACGCCAGCCAGGGCGCCGTACGTCTTGCCGTAGCTGCCGAAGTTGCTGACGTAGACCGAGAAACCGACCGAGGCGACCAGCCACAGCACGGTCGCGACGACTGCACCGACCGAGACCCACTTGAACTGCGGGTCGTCGCGGTCCGGCGCAAGCCGGTAGAGCACGGATAGCGCCAGCGAGATCGCGACGAGCAGCAGCACCCAGCGGCCGATCTGAGCCAGCCAGTATCCCGCGCCACTGGGCACCACGGTCTCCAGCAGCACCGGGACCACCGCGATCAGCCCGACGGCGATGACGATGAAGATGATCGCGCCAACTGTCAGTCCCAGGGACAGCAGCTTGCGCTTGACGAAGCCGCGGGTCTCCTCCTCGTCGTAGGCGAGGTTCACCGCGGTCACCATGTTGCCGACGCCTCCGGAGGCGCTGTAAAGGGCCAAGGCCAAGGCGACCAGCAGACCCAGGCCCAGGGACTGCTCCGGCGTCGCGATGATGGCCTTGAGCTGATCGGTGATCAGCGAGGCGGCGTCGTCGGGAAGTGCCTGCGTGAGGTCCTCGCTCTGCTCGAGGACCGTCTGCCGGTCCGCCGCCAGCCCGTAGATCATCACCGCAGCGATCAATGCGGGAAACAGCGAGAGGAAGGAGTAGAACGCGACACCGGCCGCGATGAGCGGCATCTGGTCCGCGCTGGTCTCCTTCGCGGAGCGCTTGAGGATCTGCATCCAACCACGGCCGGGTATCTCCTGCGGCTTCTCCGCGTCGGCGCCGGGGTGCTGGTCCTTGACCGCCTGCGATGTCATGCCCAGCAAGGTACCCGAGCGTCAGGAGGACTAACGCACCTGCTCCGGGGCGTCCTCGGTGACTCCGGCGGGCTTCGGCGCGACGCGTCCGGCGACGCGGGCCACCACCCGCTGGTAACCG
>CADCUJ010000060.1:26446-26724 GCA_902805855.1 uncultured Nocardioidaceae bacterium | reverse complement strand
GGGCGAGGCACTGTCCACGCTGGTCGTGAACAAGATCCGTGGCACCTTCAAGTCCGTGGCCGTGAAGGCTCCTGGCTTCGGTGACCGGCGCAAGGCCATGCTGCAGGACATTGCGATCCTGACCGGTGGCCAGGTCATCTCCGAGGAGGTCGGCCTGAAGCTGGAGAACACCGGCATCGAGCTGCTCGGCCAGGCCCGCAAGGTCGTCGTGACCAAGGACGAGACCACCATCGTCGAAGGCGCCGGCGACTCGGACCAGATCTCCGGGCGGGTCAACC
>CADCUJ010000060.1:0-26436 GCA_902805855.1 uncultured Nocardioidaceae bacterium | reverse complement strand
CGAGAAGCTGCAGGAGCGGCTGGCCAAGCTGGCCGGCGGCGTCGCGGTGATCAAGGTCGGCGCGGCCACCGAGGTCGAGCTGAAGGAGCGCAAGCACCGCATCGAGGACGCTGTGCGCAACGCCAAGGCGGCCGTCGAGGAGGGCATCGTCGCCGGAGGCGGCGTGGCACTCGCCCAGGCCAGCGACAAGGCGTTCGAGAAGATGGACCTCGAGGGTGACGAGGCCACCGGGGCGGCGATCGTTCGGATCGCGACCGAGGCGCCGCTGAAGCAGATCGCGGTCAACGCCGGCCACGAGGGCGGGGTCGTCGCGGAGAAGGTGCGCAACCTCAAGGCCGGTCACGGTCTGAACGCTGCCACCGGTGAGTACGTCGACATGGTCGCCGAGGGCATCCTGGACCCGGCGAAGGTGACCCGGTCGGCGCTGCAGAACGCCGCGTCGATCGCCGCACTGTTCCTCACCACCGAGGCAGTCATCGCCGACAAGCCAGAGAAGGCTGCTCCGGCGATGCCTGGTGCAGACGGCGGCATGGGTGGCATGGACTTCTGAGTCCACCCCCTGCGAGCACTACCCGAGAAGGGCCCCGGCTTCGGCCGGGGCCCTTCTTTGCGCGCAGCGGGAGACGGTTTCCGGCTTTCGGTCTATGGTGGGCCAGGGGAATAGGGGAGGCGTGATGGGTGAGATGACAATCGCCCCGGAACGTGCGCGGTCCACGGTGCTCAAGCACGTCCAGGTCCGCGAGTACGTGCGGAGCTTGGTCGACGACCTGGAGCCGGGCAGTCCGGCGCCGTCGGAACGCGAGCTGGTGCAGCACTTCGGCGTGGCCCGGATGACGGTTCGGCAGGCGCTCGACGCATTGGTGAGCGAAGGCCTGCTGGAGCGGGTGCCCGGCCGCGGCACCTTCGTGGCGCGCACGCGGGTCAACGTCAAGGTCCAGCTGTCCAGCTACACCGAGGAGATGACGCGACGCGGGATGAAGCCGGAGTCGCGAACACTGCTCGCCCGGATGGAGTCGGCGGGCCCGGGGGTGGCCCGCGCCCTCGAGGTCCGCGAGGGCGACAAGGTGGTGCACTGGCAGCGGCTCCGGTTCGCCGACGGCGCACCCATGTGTCTCGCGGACGCCTACCTCGCCGACAGCATCGTGCCGGAGTTCCTGGAAGGCCCGCTGCCGACCAGCCTGTACGACGACCTCCGCCGTCGTGACCTGCTCCCCACCTGGGGAGAGGACTCGGTGGACGCCGACTGCGCAGGACCGGAGGAGGCCCGCCTGCTGGGGGTCGCGCCGGGCGCCTGCGTGCTGCGCGTGGCCCGTCGCGCGTTCGCCGGCAACATCGCCGTCGAGGTATCCCGCTCGACCTTCCGCGCCGACCGGTACACCCTCTGGGTCCCGCTGTCCCGCCAGCACCTGGCCGAGCGCCGCTGACCAGGCAGACCGGTCTGACCGGCCTGACCCGCCCGGGGGAGCTTCGGGCGGCCGGCCTGCTTCTCGCCGCGGGTGCCGGACGCCGGATGGGCTCGCCGAAGGCGCTGCTGCGCGACGGCTCCGGGCAGGCCTACCTGACCAGGTCGGCCGAGGCCCTCCACTTCGGCGGATGCCGCCCGGTCGTGGTCGTCCTGGGCGCACAGGCCGATCGCGCGGCCGCGCTGCTCGAGCTGGACCGGCCGCCTGGTCGGCCGCCGGGTCGGCCGCCTGGTCGGCCGGTGGACGACAGCACACTGCACGTCGTGGTGGCAGCGGACTGGGCGCAGGGGATGGGCGCCTCGCTGCGCGCCGGGTTCGGCGCCCTTCAGCACACCGACGTCTCCGCTGCCCTGGTCAGCCTCGTCGACCTGCCCGACGTGGGGCGCTCGGTGGTCGAGCGGGTTCTCGACGCGCTGGAGCCTGGCCCGGACGTCCTCGGCCGGGCGTCGTACGACGGGCTGCCCGGGCATCCGGTGCTGATCGGGCGTGACCACTGGCCAGGTGTGATCACCACGGCGCACAGCGACCACGGCGCCCGCGAGTACCTGCTGGAGCATCCGCCTGCCCTGGTCGAGTGCGGTGACCTGGCCAGCGGACGCGACGTGGACACCCCACGCGACCTCGCCCCCTGACGTCCCTGGGCGACGCTGCGCGCCGCGGGCACCGGCCCGCGGCGCCCGGCTGGTCCCTGAACCGGGTGAGGCCGGCGGTACCTTTCCGGCATGGCGACACGATGGACTCTTGGCTGCGACGCGGCTGACCCGCACCGGATCGCCGCGTTCTGGGCGGCGGCGCTCGGCTACGTGGCCGAGCCGGGCTACGACGACCCCGATGGCGCGTCCATCGTCGATCCCGACGGCGTGGGTCCGGCCATCGGGTTCCTCAAGGTGCCAGAACCCAAGGCAGCCAAGAACAGGATGCACATCGACATCCGGGTGGCGGGCGAGCCGCCCTGGGACATGACCGAGCGCGAGCGGCTCATCCGGGCCAAGGCTGCCGAGCTGGTCGCCAACGGAGCAACCGTCGTCGGAGAGCAGACGTACGACGAGCACCTCGGTCACGTCGTGATGCTCGACCCGGAGGGCAACGAGTTCTGCGTCGCGTGAGGGGTTGCCGCAGGGATCCACACTGGGACCAGTCGGGTCGGTGAGTCATGCTTGGCAGGTGGAGCCGACCCAGAGCACGCACACGGCCGCTGAGCTCGCCGAGCGGTTGAGCGCGACCGGGTACCTCTGCGACGAGGCGCTCGCGGTCGTCTCGTTCCTGGCCCTGCAGATGAGCCGTCCTCTGCTCGTCGAGGGTGAGCCAGGGACCGGGAAGACCGCGCTGGCCGAGGCGATCGCCGAGGCACTCGAGGTCCCGTTCATCCGGCTGCAGTGCTATGAGGGGATCGACGCGAGCCAGGCGTTGTACGACTGGGACTTCCCACGACAGATCTTGCACCTGCGGGCGCTCGAAGCAGCCGGCGGCGGCACGGTGGGCGAGGTCGAGCAGGCCGAGAAGCAGCTGTTCGACGAGCGGTTCCTGCTGGCCAGGCCGGTGCTTCGGGCGCTGCGCGAGAGTCCGGCGGTGCTGCTCATCGACGAGATCGACCGAGCCGACGACGAGTTCGAGGCGTTCCTGCTCGAAGTCCTCTCTGGCTACCAGGTGAGCATCCCCGAGCTGGGAACGGTCGTGGCCAGGACACCGCCGATCGTCGTACTCACCTCGAACCGGACCCGGGAGATCCACGACGCGTTGAAGCGTCGCTGCCTCTACCACTGGATCGAGCACCCTGGCCTGGAGCGCGAGGTGGCGATCGTGCGGTCTCGGGCACCGGAGGTGTCCACCGAGCTCGCGCGGCAGGTCGTCACGCTGGTCCAGCAGCTGCGGGCGCGCGGAGACCTGCTCAAGCCACCGGGCGTGGCCGAGACCCTGGACTGGGCGCGGGCGCTGGACCGGCTGGGCACCCGGACGCTGGACGTCGCGACAGCCGCCGCGACCCTGGGCGCAGCGGTCAAGTACCGCGAGGACACCGAGCTGGTCCGCGAGGCCCTCGACCGGATGCTGAGCACCTGAGCCATGGCACCCGGGGCGGACGAGTTGCTGCTGGGGTTCACCCGTGCGCTGCGGGCCGCCGGCCTGTCGGTGACGCCGGACCGTGCGCACGGCTTTCTGCGGGCCGTGGCGCTGGTGGGTCTGCACGACCGCGCGGCGGTCTACGCCGCGGGCCGGGCGACGCTGTGCTCGGGCCGCGGCGACCTCGACGTCTACGCGCAGGTGTTCGACTCCTGGTTCTTGGCCCCGCAGGCCGAGGCGGTGGCCCGCGAGGAGGCCGAGCGGACGCTGCCGCTCGCGAGCCTGTCCGACGACCCCGACCCGGCCGGTCAGCACTCGCGCGACGACCCGGTCCACGCACTGGCCAGCAGCACCGAGGTGCTCCGGCACCGAGACATCGCCGAGATGGGGCCGGCCGAGCGAGCGCGGCTGGCCGCGCTGTTCGCCACCTTGCACCCGCGCCCGCCGCACCGAACCGCCAACCGCGCGACGCCGTGGCACCGCGGCGAGGTCGACGCGCACCGCACGCTGCGCCGGACCCTTGCGCGGATGGGTGAGCCCGGCGAGATCACCTGGCAGCGTCGCGGGCGCCGCGCGAGGCGGGTAGTGCTCCTGGTCGACGTGTCCGGGTCGATGAGCGCGTATGCCGACGCGCTGCTGCGGCTCGCTCACCGGTTCGTCACCCCCGGCACCCGCGGTAGCACCTCGAAGCGTCCGTACGGCCGCTGCCCGGCGAGGGGGCGGGTCGAGGTGTTCACCCTCGGGACCCGGCTCACCCACGTGACCTCCGCGATGCGACAGCGCGACGCCTCCCGGGCGCTCGTCGCTGCTGGGCAGACCGTCCCGGACTGGTCGGGCGGGACCCGCCTGGGGGAGACCCTCAAGACCTTCCTGGACCGGTGGGGCCAGCGCGGCATGGCGCGCGGCTCGGTGGTCGTGCTGTTCAGCGACGGCTGGGAGCGCGGCGACGCGGATCTGCTGGCGGAGCAGATGCGGCGGCTGCACCGGCTCGCGCACCGGGTCGTCTGGGTGAACCCGCACCGTGGGAAGCCGGGATACCAGCCGGTGCAGCAAGGCGTCGTTGCCGCGCTGCCCCACGTCGACGACTTCCTCGCCGGCCACTCCATGGGCACGTTCGCCGAGCTGGTCGAGGTGGTCGCCGATGCGTGAGGTGCTCCCCGAGCTGTTGGCTTGGTGGCGGGCCGGCGAGAGCGTCGCTGTCGGCAGCGTCGTCGCCACGTTCCAGTCCGCACCACGACCCCCCGGCGCCTCGATGCTGGTCGGCCCCGGTGGCGAGGCGGTCGGCTCGGTGTCCGGGGGCTGCGTCGAGGGGGCGGTCTACGAGCTCGGCGCCCACGTCGTCGAGACGGGGCAGCCGGTGCTGCAGCGGTACGGCGTCAGCGACGACGACGCGTTCGCCGTCGGGCTCACCTGCGGCGGGGTCCTCGACGTCTTCGTGGAGAAGGTGGACCGGTCCAGCTTCCCCGAGCTGGGGGCGGTGGCCGACGACGTCGCCAACGACCGACCCGTGGCCGTCGCGACGGTGATCGCGCACCCCGACCCGGAACGGGTGGGTCGCAGGATCGTCCTACGCCCGCAAGACGCCGCGCAACCCCGGTCCGGAAGCCTGGGAAGTGCGCGCGCCGACGACGCCGTTGCGGACGACGCGATCGGACTGCTCGCGGCCGGGCACAACGCGACGTTGACCTACGGGCGGGACGGACAGCGGCGCGGTGAGGGCATGCAGGTGTTCGTGTGGGCGTTCGCGCCGGCCCCGCGGATGCTGGTCTTCGGCGCCATTGACTTCGCTGCGGCCGTCGCCCGGATCGGGCGGTTCCTGGGGTACCACGTCACGGTGTGCGACGCACGGCCGGTGTTCGCCACCACCGCCCGCTTCCCCTCTGCCGACGAGGTGGTGGTCGACTGGCCGCACCGCTACCTGAGTGCGGAGGCAGAGGCCGGCCGCGTCGACGCACGCACCGTGCTGTGCGTTCTCACCCATGACCCGAAGTTCGACGTACCTCTGCTCGAGGTGGCCCTGCGCCTGCCGAAGCTCGCCTACGTCGGGGCCATGGGTTCGCGGCGCACGCACGACGCCCGGCTGACCAGGCTGCGCGAGGCCGGCCTGGGCGATGCCGAGCTGGACCGGCTCTGCTCACCGATCGGGCTGGACCTCGGCGCGCGCACCCCCGAGGAGACCGCGGTCAGCATCGCCGCGGAGATCATCGCGCTGCAGTGGGGTGGCGGAGGCGAGCGGTTGGGGCAGGCGAAGGGACCGATCCACCACCACGGAGGCTGATCGACGGCGAGCCCGGGCCTGACGACAATGCGTCCCCGGCGACCAAGGCAGCGATGCGACGAAGGTCACCCTGGCAAGGCGGGAAACGGTCGACTCGCAGGGTGTGCCAGACCTTCCGCTGGGTAGTTCCCGATGGGCAGCAGCCAATCTGCCGCAGGCCGGGGATGCGTCCTCGAACCCGTCGGCATGCCGAGGCCAGAGGCTGCCCAGGAACGAAGGAGCCGGTGGGCGTGAACTTTGGGAAGTGGCTGGGCAGTCGAGTCCGGGGCCGGCGCGACGCGCCCGGCCAAGGGGAGGCCGACGCGCCTGCAGACACCGGTACCGCGCGCAGCAGGGCCACCGGTGGGGTCAGCGCTGAGGACGCCGGCAACCCGAACAGCACCACGGGGACGACACCGAGCGAGACCTTCGTCGGCCGCGCCTCCGGAGACGACGCGCTGGACGCCGGGGAGACCGGCGCCGAGCGCCGGGCGGAGTACCAGCAGGAGCAGCGCGCCGGAGACGACGAGCGGCCGACCTGACGCGCCGACCAGCCGGCGGCCGGCGGCCGGCGCTACCCGGGTAGGTCGCCGAGCGCCGCGACGCGCACGCCAGACTCCTCGCAGACCCAGGTCGGGTCCGGGCCGCCGAGGTCGGGGTAAATGTAGAGCGCGTGCGGACCCGCCGCACCCGCCGCCTCGCAGATCGGGCACAACGGCCACCGGCCGAACCTGCCGAGCATCGAGTCCTGCACGTCCTGCGCGATCAGTCCGGCGACGTACGCCGTGCCCTCTGCCCACTGGGAGGTCCACCAGCGCCGCGTGGTGACGGACTCCTCGAGCGCGGAGACCGACTCCGCGTTCGCGGCACGGGTCGCCTCGAGATCGCGCAACACGAGTGCGCGCGCCGTCATCACCGCGTCGTCGGCTGTCACGATGTCTATTGTGGCCGGTGGACCAAGGACGTCGGAGGTGGCCCGGATGCACGAGCGCAGGCCGCTGCTCGAGGTTGCTGTCCTGCACCCGCGGGACGTCCAGGGTGCCGACGAGGGCGGCGCGGACCGGCTCTTCGTGTGCGCGGAAGCCGCAGCCGGTGGCCGCTGCCCGGAGCCGGCAGTGGTGTCCTCGGTCTGCAAGGAGAGCGACGTCCCGGTTCGCGTCGCGCTGCGGGTGGCGGACGGCTTCGGCGCCACCGGCGGTGAGCTGGTGCGGCTGGTCGGGCTGGCAGAGGACTACCTGTCGGTGGGTGCGGCGGGACTGGTGTTCGGCTTCCTGGACCTCGATCTCGAGGTGGACCTCGAGCCCTGCCTGCGTCTCGTCGAGCACCTCGGCGGGGTGCCGTGGACCTTCTCCCGCGCGATCGACTCTGCGCTGTCGCCGGAACGTGCCTGGCGGCGGATCCGTGGCCTGCCCGGGCTCGACACCGTGGTCTCCGCCGGGTCACCACAGGGAGTGAGCACCGGACTCGACGACCTCGTCAGTTTGGCCGGATCCGACGAGTGGATCGCCTCGACGCTGATGGCCGGCGGCGGTCTCCGCCCAGACCACGTACCCTGGCTGGTCCGCGCCGGTATCGGCAAGTTCCACATCGGCGCGAGTGCGCGGCCGGGCGGCTCCTGGTCGAAGGCGCACGTCGAGGCGGGCCACGTGCGGTCGTGGCGGATGCTCCTCGACGACGCCACCGAGCTCGCGGCCGGCAGGCACCCGGCGTGAGGCGTGTCGACGACCCGCTGCTGGGTGCAAGGCGCCGATGGTCCTGCTGATCGACCCGCCCCAGGCACCGGGGCACGGACGCCTCTGGTCGCACCTGGCCAGTGACGAGTCGTTCGACGAGCTGCACCGGTTCGCCTCCCGCCTCGGCATCCCGGCGCGAGGCTTCGACGGGGACCACTACGACGTCCCCGCCGAACGCTACGAGTCTGTGGTCTCTGCCGGCGCCACTCCCATCCCGAGCCGGGAGCTCGTTGCGCGTCTGCACCGGTCGGGCCTGCGCCGGCGCAAGCACCAGCCGCTGGCTCCTCGCCGGCCCGGTGGACCACCGGCGCGCGCCTCCCGGTTGCGATCCGGAGACGTGGTCGCGGTGACCTCCCCGTCCGGCCCGGTGCAGGCACCTCGGCTGGACGCGGGCCTGGCGGTTCTGGAGCAGTGGGGACTCGAGGTGCGGCTGATGGACAACGTGCGCCGACAGCACGACCAGCTCTCCTACCTCTCCAGCGACGACGCCACCCGGGCGGCGGACTTCTCGCAGGCATGGTGCGACCCGTCGGTCCGGGCTGTGTTCTGTGCCAGGGGAGGCTACGGCGCCCAGCGGATGGTGGACTTGCTGGACTGGGAGCGGCTGGCGGCGGCCGGCCCGAAGGTGCTCGTCGGGTTCTCCGACGTCACCGCCTTGCACCAGGCCTTCGCGTCCCGACTGGGTCTGAGTACGATCCACGGCCCGGTGGTGACCAGCCTCGGCGCAGCGGGCGAGACGGCGCGCGATCATCTGCGCCAGCTGTTGTTCGAGCGCTCCGCCCGGCTGCTGGTCACCCCCTCTGCAGTTCCGGTGCTGTCCGGAGGACGGGCAGAGGGGCCACTCGTCGGGGGCAACCTGGCGATGCTGGCAGCCGAGGCGGGGACGCCGAACGCCCAGCCGGCCGAGGGCTCGATCGCGGTCCTGGAGGACGTCGAGGAGGAGCTCTACCGGCTGGACCGGATGCTCACCCAGCTGCTGCGCTCCGGCTGGTTCGCCGGTGTCCGCGGTGTCGCCTTGGGCCAGTTCACCGACTGCGGGTCCGCGGACTCGCTGCGCTACCTGTTCACCGAGCGGCTGGGCCAGCTCGGGGTGCCCATCTTGTGGGACCTTCCCATCGGTCACGTGGACGGGAACCTGGCGTTCCCGCTCGGGGTCACCGCCGTGCTCGACGGCGGTGCGGGCACGCTTCGTCTCGCGGAGTCGGCGCTGGTCTGAGACGCTCGGTCAGGCCGGTCAGGCCGGTCAGGCCGGGGCGGTCGACCCGGCGGTCAGTGGCTGAGCGTGCCCAGCTCGCGCTCGAGGTTGCGGCGGGCCGGCTCCTCCCAGTGCCGGTGGCCGTGGTGGGTCCGGAACAGGGTCGACCGGTCGAGCAGTCGCCGAAGGACGTCGGCACGGCCGGAGCCGAAGTCGTCGTCGGTGAGGTCGGCGTACTCCGCCCGCACGCCGCGCACGTACTCGTCGTACCGGGGCTCGTCCGCGGCCAGGATCGCCAGGTCCGCGTCACACAGCACCTTCCCCGCCTCGTCGTCGGGTCCCGGCTGGTGGCCGGCCGTGAGCCGGACCAGGCGGGCCACCTCGGCGACGAGCGGCGGTGGCACGCCGGCCCTCGCCAGCTCGCGTTCGGCCAGGCGCGCCGATCGTTCCTCCGGGTCCGCACCCGAGTCATAGACGGCGTCGTGGAACCACGCGGCCAGCACCACCGCATCCCGGTGGTCCTCGGGCAGCGACTCCTCGAGCAGCACCTCGAGCCGGTCCAGCACCTCGCGAAGGTGGCGCTGGTCGTGGTAGGAGCGTCCGGTCGCGTACGCCGCCAGCAACCGGTCACGCAGCGCCGGGTGTTCGGCCAACCGGGCCGGCCACCGGTCCTCCAGGGCTCTCACCGGCCGCTGCCGCCGGGGTCACCGAGCTCGGCCGGCAGGTCCTCGGAGTGCAGCACCGCCAACGAGGTGACCGCCCGGGTCAGGCACACGTAGAGCCGGCGCAGGCCGGTCAGCCGGTCGGCCTCCGCGGCCACGATCCGGGCGGGCTCCAGGAGCAGGACGTGGTCGAACTCGAGGCCTTTGGCCAGAGACGCGGGGACGACGTCGAGGGCCGCGGCGTACTCGGCGCCGCCGACGTCGGTGCCCTCCTTGTCGGGAGTGACCTCACCGAGGACCGCGAAGCCGACACCGGTGGCCGACAGGGTCTCGGTGACCGGGTCGACCAGGACGTCGGGGACGATCAGGCCGACCGAGCCGACCTTGGCGAGCCCGGTCTCGACGTGCGCCACCACCTCGGTGAGCGGGTCGGTCGCGCGGGTCACCACCAGCTCGCCACGGGCACGTCGTAGCGAGGTCGGCGGCGCCAGCTGCGGCGCGGTGGTCTCGAGCAGCCGGGCGGCGTACTCGATCACCTCACCGGGCACCCGGAAGCCGAGGGTGAGCTCCTCGACGTGCGCGTCCGCCTTGCCCAGGTGCTTCAGCGCCTCGTCCCACGACCGGCTGCCCCAGGGTGTGGTGGCCTGGGCGAGGTCACCGAGGACGGTGGCGGAGCCGGTGGAGCAGCGGCGGCCGACCGCGCGCAGCATCATCGCCGACAGGTCCTGCGCCTCGTCGGCCACCACGTGGCCCAGGCTGGTGGTGCGGTCGATCAGGCTGTCGGCCTCGTCGACGAGCACCGCGTCCGCCGCCGACCACCGAGCCGACCCGATGCCCTTCGGCGGCTTGCCTCGAAGCAGCAAGGTCTGTTCCTGGGTGGAGAGGATCCCGTCCGCGGCAGCGGAGAGGAACGCGGGGTCCCCCAGCAGGCGGAGCACCAGCTTGGCCGGGTGCACCGCGGGCCAGAGCTGGTCGACGTACTGCTTGACCGGTCTGCTGCGCGCCACGGCGTCCTGGACCCGGTCGTCGGGGGACTCACCGGCGAGCTCCATCTTCACCAGGATCACGTGCGCGAGCCGTTGCGAGAGCATCGAGCGGGCAGCGCCGTACCGGACACCTCTGGACCGCAGCGCCGTCACGATCTCCTCGGCCTGGTAGCCGGCGACCCTCCAACGGCGCGCGCCACGAGGGACGACCAGCGCCTCAGACGGCGGCGTGAGGTGTGACCACAGGGCCCGCTCGAGCACCCGGGCCATCCGCACGTCACCCTTCAGCGTTGCCACCTGGGGGGTGTCGTAGCCGCGGACGCCCTGCCTCACCCCGACCTTGGTGAGCGTCTGCGCGACGAGCTGCTCGATGGTGGTCTGCTGCGCGTCGATCTCGCCGAGCGCGGGCAGGACGTCGCCGATGTAGCGCAGGAACGAGGTGTTCGGGCCGACGACCAGGACGCCTTGGCGGGAGAGCCGGTCGCGGTGGGCGTAGAGGAGGTACGCCGCGCGGTGCAGACCGACCGCCGTCTTGCCGGTGCCAGGGGCGCCCTGGACGCAGACCGACTGCTCGAGCTCGGAACGGACGATGAGGTCCTGCTCGGGCTGGATCGTGGCCACGATGTCCCGCATCGGGCCCACCCGCGGCCGCTCGATCTCAGCCTCGAGGAGCGCCGAGTACCCGACGGCACCGGGCTCGTCCGCCGAGTCCTCGGACAGGCGCTCGTCCTCGAACGCGGTCAGCCGGCCGTGCTGGAAGCCGAAGCGGCGGCGCCGGTCGACGCCCATCGGCTCAGCCCTGCTGGCCCGGTAGAACGCCCGGCTGATCCGGGCTCGCCAGTCGATCACCATCGGGTCGCCGACCTCGTCGGTGACGTGACGACGCCCGATGTACAGGGACTCTCCGCCGGCGTCGGGATGGGCGGCGCCGAAGTCCAGCCTGCCGAAGAACAGCGGCACCGCAGGGTCGTCCTCGAGTGCCTTCATCCGCCGGTAGATCGCGGACTCCAGCACCTGCTGACTGACCCAGTCACCGGCTGCGGTGCTGTCGAGCGCTGCGGCACGGGTCCGCATGCGGGCGAGCTGACGGCGCGACCGGGCCAGGTGGTCGCGCTCGCGCTCCAGGTCCGGATCGAGCTCGGGCGCGGTCGAGGGGAAGGCAGGCACGGCGGGTCACAGCTCCGCGGTGATGTCCTCGGCGTCCAGGATCCGGTAGCCGTACCCCTGCTCGGCCAGGAACCGCTGCCGGTTCTGCGCGAAGTCCGCGTCCACGGTGTCGCGAGCGACGACGGCGTAGAACCGGGCGCTCACGCCGTCCGCCTTCGGTCGTAGCAGCCGACCGAGCCGCTGCGCCTCCTCCTGGCGCGAGCCGAACGACCCGGAGACCTGGATTGCCACCGCCGCCGAGGGAAGGTCCACCGAGAAGTTGGCCACCTTGGACACGACCAGGAGCCTCACCTCGCCGGCGCGGAACGCGTTGTACAGACGTTCGCGCTCCTTGACCGGTGTCTCGCCCTTGATCACGGGGGCGTCGAGGCGTTCGGCGATCTCGTCGAGCTGGTCGATGTATTGACCGATGACCAGCGTCGGCTCGTCCGCGTGGCGGCGCACCAGCCGGTCCACGACGTCGTTCTTGACACCTGTGCACGACGCGAGCCGGTACCGCTCGTCGGGCTCGGCCGTGGCGTAGACGAACCGCTCCGCCTCGGGCAGCGTCACCCGGACCTCGACACAGTCGGCCGGGGCGATCCAGCCCTGTGCCTCGATGTCCTTCCAGGGCGCGTCGTAGCGCTTCGGCCCGATCAGTGAGAACACGTCGCCCTCCCGGCCGTCCTCGCGGATCAGCGTCGCGGTCAGCCCGATCCGGCGCCGCGCCTGCAGGTCGGCAGTCATCCGGAAGATCGGGGCCGGCAGCAGGTGTACCTCGTCGTAGACGACCAGCCCCCAGTCCCGAGCGTCGAACAGCTCGAGGTGGGTGTAGGCGCCTTTGCGGCGCGTGGTCATCACCTGGTACGTGGCGATGGTGACGGGGCGGATCTCCTTGGAGGACCCGGAGTACTCCCCGATCTCGTCCGCGGTCAGCGAGGTACGCCGGACCAGCTCGTCCTTCCACTGCCGGGCAGCGACCGTGTTGGTCACCAAGATCAGAGTGGTCGCCTGCGCGTGTGCCATCGCGGCCGCACCGACCAGAGTCTTCCCGGCGCCGCAGGGGAGTACGACCACGCCCGACCCGCCGTGCCAGAACGACTCCGCCGCTTCGCGCTGGTACGTGCGCAGCTCCCAGTCCCTCTCGTCGAGTGCGATCGGGTGCGCCTCGCCGTCGACGTACCCGGCGAAGTCCTCGGCCGGCCACCCGAGCTTGAGCAGGGCCTGCTTCAGGTTGCCCCGCTCGGAAGGGTGTACCGCGACGCTCTCCTCGTCGACTCGCACGCCGAGCATCGGCTTGACCTTCGCGGCGCGAAGCACCTCCTCGAGCACCGGCCGGTCGTTCGCGGAGAGCACGAGCCCGTGCACCGGATGCCTCTCCAGACGCAGCCGCCCGTAGCGGGCCATCGTCTCCGCGACGTCGACCAGCAACGCGTGCGGCACCGAGTAGCGGGAGTACTCCAGCAGCGTGTCGACGACCTGCTCCGCGTCGTGACCGGCCGCCCTCGCGTTCCAGAGCCCGAGCGGGGTCAACCGGTAGGTGTGCACATGCTCAGGCGAGCGCTCCAGCTCCGCAAACGGGGCGATCGCCTTGCGGCAGTCCTGTGCGCGCTCGTGGTCGATCTCGAGCAGCAGCGTCTTGTCGGACTGGACGATCAGCGGTCCGTCGTTCATGCCGACTCGAACGCCTTGCGTCGCGCGCGGTATGCCGCGACGTTGGCCCGCGACGAGCATCGGTCCGAGCAGTAGCGACGTGACTGGTTCGGCGAGGTGTCCACGAAGACGTCTTGGCAGGGGCTGGCGTCGCACACGCCTAGTCGGGTGGGTCCGAGGTCGCACACCAGGGTGGACAATCCCATCAGCGACTCCGCGACGAGCAGCTCCGCGACCGACGACGATCGATCCGCGACGTGCAGGTGCCACTGGCCGGCCGGACCGGCGATGTAGGGGGTGATCGGGTGCTTGGCCAGCAAGGCGTTCAACCGGACGACGACCTCGCTCTCGTCACGCTCGTTGGACGCTTCGAAGACCGGCCGCAGCTCCCTGCTGAACCGACGCAGCGAAGTCACGTCGCGAGCCACCACGTGCTCGTGCAGCCACCCTCGGTCCGCCAGGAGCTCGACGAGCGCGTCGGCGTCGTCGAGCTCCGCGTTGAGCAGGGCGGCCGACTGCTCCGCGTAACGAACAAAATCCATCCCTGCAGATTACCGGCACCCGGAAGCATCAGCGGTCGGGTGCGTGCCGGACAGGGCGCACGCTCGAGATCCGGTGCACCGCGAACAGGCGCACGTCGTCGGCGCGGTGGTCGTAGGCGGTCAGCCGCCCGGCGTGCACGTGCACCGGGTCGACGACGCGCTCCACGGTGGCGCCGGCGTTGTCGACGTAGCCGATCCACACCGACTCCTTCGCGTCCGCCGCCTCCCTGAGCACGGCCAGGACCGCGGCCGGGGAGCCGGGCGCGGTGCCCGCTCCCCGGCCCGGGCGGATGGCCGCGGCGCGGTCCCCGGCCCGGATCGCGGTCACGGTTGCTGCTGTGCGGGCAGCCCGCCGGGCAGCGTCGGCCTCGGGCGGCTTGCCGCCGCGTCTCGGTCCGGGCGCCCGCGAGCTGGTCTTGCGGGCCAGCCGCACCGTACCGTCGGGTGCCTCGACCACCGGAGCGGTGCCGAGCTCACGCAGCCGCTGGAGGAGTACGTCGACCGGCGCGTCACTGACCACGACGGTGGGGGCGATCCGGCGCAGCCGCAGTGAGGTCGCCTTCGGGTCGTGCGCCAGCTCGGCGAGCGCGGCCTCGTCGTCGCTGCGCAGGAACGACGACACCGCTCCCACGCGGAGGGTGCCGAACCGCCGGGCAACGTCGTCGACCAGGTAGGTCAGCGGTTGTGGGACGGGGGTCCGCGAGGAACTTGCCACGAAAGCGTGGATCTCCGCGGCTGACCAGCCTGCGTCGAAGGCTCGGCGCACCGACGCTGTGGTGAACCGGTAGACCGTGGCACCTCCGCGGGACTCGATGTCGGCCATCGTCGCCAGGTGGTGGGCGAGGTCGCGCTCGAGCGGACCCGGGGCGACCGCCGTCAGGTCCGCCTGCAGGAGGACATGGTCGACCGGTGCCGGCAGCAGCGGCTCCAGGGCCGCGGGCGCCTGGTGGCTGCCGTCCTCGGCCAGCAGCGCCTGGCCGTGGCGCGCGAGTCCTCCGAGCGCCATCACCCCGATCGCGGCGGCCTCCTCCAGGACCCAGCCCACGGCGCGGGACCGCTCGACGGGACGACGGGGTCGATGCCACTTCAGTCGGTCGACCAGGGACGCAACACCGGTGCCCGCAGCGAGCACCTCCCCCCGTGGCAGCTGCGCCAGCTCCGCCAGGGCCATCCGCCGGGTCTCCGGGAGCCAGCTCCGTTCGAGGCCGGGAGCCAGCGCGTTGACCGGCTTGCGGCTCTCGTCCCGGCCGCCGATCAGCCCGGTCAGCCTGGGAAGGTCCAGCCAGGCCTGAGCCAGGCGCACCCAGCGGTCGACCGCGGTGCCGGCACTCCACAGGTCAAAGGCCTCGGTCGGCAGCCAGGCCGCGTCGAGCTCGTCGGTCTCACCCACGGCCAGCAGGCCGGCTGCGGCCGCCACCTCGACGTGCAGCGCGGCCTCGGACTCGCTCACCTGCAGCAGCTGCGCCGCGGCCCGGAGCTCACGCACGCCCAAGCCTCCACCGCGCAGCGCCGACGGCGGGGACGCGCCCCAGTGCTCGAGCAGCAGCTCGGTGCGCTGCACGAACGCGGCAGCCGTGCCCGCCGCGGCCCGGTCCACGAGTGACTCCTCGCGTGCCGAGGTGAGCAGGACAGGAACCTCGTCCACCCGGGTGCGCGTGGTCCTGCCGCCCCGCAGGCACAGCCCGACCTCGCGGGCCACTGCGACGTGCCGGCGGCCCCGGGCGATCAGCAGGCCCCGCGTGAGCAGCTGGTCGACCGGGCTCACCGCGTCCTGGCGTGAGACCGGCCGGTCGGTGGACTCCACGGAGCCTTCGGCATTCTCCTCGGCGAGGTGCTCGAGGATCCGCCGGGCCTGCTGGTCCACCTCCGCGACGAGCGCCTGCACGTTCGCCTGGTCCGCCAGGTGCCGGGCCACCTGTTCGATGTCGGTGCGCCGCTCGCCGGAGGCGACCAGGCCCAGGTCCTTCGCGAGCGAGGTCACCCGGTCAGGGCCGTGGGTCGCGAGCAGCTCCACCGCCGAGGGCCCGAGTCGGCTGACCGACGTACCCACCACCTCGGCGAGCACGCTCAACGCCCGCAGTGCCTCGTCGCTGCCCCAGAGCAGGGCCAGGGCGCGCAGCCGACCGACAGCGTCGGCGATCGCCTCCGGAGCAGCGTTCACGTGCCGTTGCAGCTGGGCCAGGGTGACCGTGCCGCCCCGAGCAGCGGATGGGCCGAGATCGCTCAGTGCGACGGTCGCGTCGACCACGACGAGCTGCAGCACGTCGAGCTGGTCGACCGCACGGAGTACCGAGGCGCGGGTGCCGGTGCGCGAGGCGAGCTGCGCGGAGTCCTGGGGAGCCGGGGTGGCCAGGTCCGGACGGGCCTCCAGGAGGTGCGCCAGGTCCGCGTCCGACCAGCCACGGAGCTGGTCGGCGAGAGTGCGCGGGCTGTCGGCGGCCATCCGCTCAACGGTACTCGGCTCCTGTCAGCTAGCGGCCCCGCACGATCGACTCGCCTGGCTCGGTTGCCAGCGACCTCGGCAGTGGAGCGCGGCAGGCGGCCGCGTCGCAGGCGCGCATGAGCCGCAGCTGGTCGCGCATCATCGCCAGCAGGTCGGCGTGGGCCGGGTCGGCCGCCAGGTTGTGGTACTGGTCGGGATCGGTCGCCATGTCGTAGAGCTCCTCCTCCTTCGTCGCCAGGTCGACGTAGAGGTACCGGTCGGTGCGGATGCCGATGGCCCAGCGCACGTCCGTCGGGCCGGGGTCCTCGACGTCGAGCGGCCGCCCCGACTCATCGGTGTCCCGTACGGCGCCTCGGGGTCCTGTCTCGGTGAGCACCGCTCGTTTCCAACCCAGATCCCCGGACCGAGCGACCTCGAGCATCGAGACCCCGTCCACCGGCGCAGTGGGACTCACATCGGCGAGGGAGGCGATGGTCGGGGCGACGTCGATGGTCAGGAAGGGGTCGTAGCGGACCTCGCCCGCCGGGATGTCGGGCCCGCGGATGACCAGCGGCGTCCGGAGGGAGGGGTCGTGCGGCAAGATCTTGCCCTGCCGGATGCCCTGCTCGCCGAGGAAGTACCCGTTGTCCGAGGTGAAGACCAGCAACGTCTGGTCCAGCTCGCCGGTGGCGGCAAGCGCGTTCACGGTGCGTTCGACCTGCCGGTCGACGACGGCCAACGACTCCGCGCGCTGCCTGGCCAGCTCCAGCAGTGCCGCTCGCTCGGCGTCGTTGATCAGCGGCAGGCTGCGGAGGTACTCCGGCTTGTCGCTGATATCGGGATCGTGCCACGACGCGCCGGGAGCCGCCCTGATCGAGTCGTCGAAGATCCCGCGGAAGCGGGCGGGCCGCGCCGGCGTGCCGAACCTCACGCTTCTGCCGTTCCGGTCCAGCACCGGTTCCGGGTCGTCCGGCTCCGGGGGCCGACCGGTGTGCGGTGCCATGTAGGAGGCGTACAGGAAGAACGGCTTGGGGGAGCGCGCCTGGGCGGAGATGACGTCGACCGACAGGTTGCCGAGCACGGTCGTCTGGTACTGGCCCTCGTAGTTGGTGAAGCCCCTGCCGTCGTCGCTCAGCGTGATGTCGAGGTAGTCGTACACATCCCCGTGGTCGGGATGCGTCTTCGGGAGTCCGGCGACCGCTGCTCGCCACTGCGTCCACCCCGGCGGCACGTAGTCCAGCGAGGTGCCGTCGTCCTCGCCGAACTCGGACCACTTGCCGTAGCCGTTGAGGTACTTGCCGAGCATCACCGTCTCGTACCCGGCGTCGCGAAGCCAGGTCGCAAGGGTGGACCGGTCGTCGAACGCCGAGAAGGCGTAGGGGAGGTCGTTGGAGAAGACCCGGTGGTTGTGGGTGTACTGGCCGCCGAGAAGCGATGCCCGAGCCGGACAGCACAGCGGGTTCGGCGAGAGCGAGTTGGCGAAGGTGACCCCCTGCTCGC
Organism: uncultured Nocardioidaceae bacterium; assembly: GCA_902805855.1. Lineage (GTDB taxonomy): Bacteria > Actinomycetota > Actinomycetes > Propionibacteriales > Nocardioidaceae > Nocardioides_C. Next base: position 8,819 of record CADCUJ010000060.1, on the reverse strand, counting down.
CGAGCAGCCGCGTGGTGCGCGGCATGAAACGGAGCTCGTCCGCGCGCATGTCGTCCACCGTGATCAGCACGACGTTGGCCCGCTGAGGCGAACCGGCGGCCTCTGCTGACGTGGGCGCCGGCGCGTCCGTGGCCACCATCGCCAGTGGCGTGACCATGGCACCGGCCAGAGCCAGGATCCAGCTGCGTCGACGCATCATCGATGCTCCCAAGAGCGCTGCGTCCGCCTTCCCAGCCGCCCACCTGCGGTTCCCCGCGGACTCCGGAGAAGCGTATGTCACCGCTCCCGCCGCCGGTAGGGGTCAGCGCAAGGGGCAGGGGTCGGAGTCAGGGGCGGCGGTCACCAGGTCGTGTCGTCGGGACGAGCGGCTCACGGGCGGGGCGGCGTCTGTGCACCTCACTTGACGATGAGCAGGGTGCGGCGGTCGGCGTACTCGATCGCGCCGAGCCATCGTTTCCCAGGGTCCAGGCCCCTCCACGAGGCTCGGAGCTCGAAGCGGCTCCCCGGCTCGGGCCGGAGCCTGCTCGGGTCGAGGTCGACCTCCGCGGTGCCCCGGGACGGCACGACCCAGGTGTAGAGCCTGCCGGCTGCGCTCACCTCGTCACCGGCGGCGGGGGTGTGCACGTAGACCCGGTAGCGACCCGGGTCGGGCCCGTGCAGGGTGACCGACTCCTCACCCGAGTCGTCGGCGGACCAGGCAACCAGGTCGGCGTCCCGGTACACGAAGAGGTCGAGGTCGGCGCCGTCGCGGGCGTCGGTCTCGAAGCGAGCGACCTCCGTGTCGCTGGAGACCCGCACGTCGGCGGCGAGGGTGTCGTCGTCTCGCCGAGGATCCGCCGGGTCGAACCCGCCCGCCTCCAGCACGACCGGTCTCGGCTCCGCGCCGACGAGGCCGGTAGAGCTCGCAGCGATGGTCCGCACGCTGCCCGAGCGGCCCGATACCCGCACCGAACCCCCGCGAACCGTGCCGGTCACCTGCTCGGGCGCCGACGCGGCGAGCGGACGCACGGCGAGCGGGATCCGGACCCGGGTCCGGTGCCCCTGGTCGGCCCAGATGAGCGCACCACCGGTGAGAGAGCCGACCTGCGCGCCCCGTCCGGCCGCCAGGCGCACCGTGAACGCCCTGGACGCACCCGGCGCCAGTGTCATCCGGTCCGGCTCCACATCCGCGGTCACCCCGTCGAGCCCGGTGACCTGCGAGTGCAGCGCCAACCGGCTCCCGGACACGTTGGTGACCCGACGCGTCATCGTCCTCGGCCCGGCCAGGTCGCCGACGGCGATCGAGGGAAGGTTGAGATCGCGGGCGGGCAACCGGCCGGCGAGGAACCTCGACCACTCGCCTGGCACCGGATCGAACGTCAGGCCGGGGTCGAGGAATCGTGTCGGGTCGACGTGTCCGGCACCGTGGGCGAGCGGTCCGGTGCCGCTGGCGGGGCGGTAGGAGGTGGTGGACATCGCCGACTTGACCCGCGCCGGGGACCAGGCCGGCTTCGCTGCCGCCACGAGCGCGGCGAGGCCGGTGACGTGGGCAGCGCTCATCGACGTGCCGGACCGGAAGTCCCACAGCGGACCGGTGAGCGGACCCGGAGCCGCCGCCGCCAAGACACCGACGCCGGGCGCCGTCAGGTCGGGTTTCAGCAGGTCGCCTCCGCGTGCGCTGGCGGTGCCGCGGGACGAGAAGCGTGCGACCCGAGGCACCGGAACCCCGCCGGGCGTTGTCGGGTCCAGTGTGGCTGTGGCGCGCGCGCCGCGAGAGCGCACGTAGTCCTTGACGTCCTCGGCGGCAGCTGCGCCGAGGTGCACCGTGGGCACGAGGTGGAGGTCGCTGTCGCGGGTGCCCGGACCGGTGTTGGCGAGCACCATCGCGGCGCCACCAGCCCTCTCCACCGCGGCCGACTTGTCCACTCGCGCGGTGACACCGCGGTCGCAGACGACGATGCTGTCCTCGACCGCGTCCGCGTCGAGGGCACCGAACTCGCACAGGCCTGCCTGCCGGCGGCTCGTTCCCGGTGCCGCAGCGTGGGAGCCGAGCACGAGCGGCGCGGTGTGGACCGCGTCGTCGGAGACCATGGCGCCCTTCAGCCGCCGACCGTTCCCGAGGCGGATCTCGCCCTCACGGGGCCAGTGGGTGCTGGCACCGACGGTGGTGACCCATGGGCTCGCGTGGGCCACCGGTGCCCCCCGGGTTCCGTCGTTGCCCGCGGACGCGGCGACGAAGACGCCACCGGTCGCGGCGTTCAGGAACGCCAGCTCCACCGAGTCGGCCACCGCCCCGGCAGGTCCGGACACCGGGTAGCCCAACACGTCGACGCCGTCGGCCACCGCGCGGTCGACCGCCGCCACCGTGTCCGGCGTGGTGCAACCGTCGTGGTCGGGGTCGGGCGCGGCCCAGCACGCCTTGTAGATCGCGATCCGGGCGGCGGGTGCCATCCCCGAGGCGGATCCGAAGTCCTGCCCGCGGACCTCGACCGGAACCTTGTCGTTGCCTGCGGCGACTGATGCGGTGTGGGAGCCGTGACCGTCGACGTCACGAGGTGAGAGGAAGTCCGCCTGGGCGACGTTCGCGGGGCCGAAACCCTTGACGAAGTAGCGGGCGGAGACGACCTTGTCGGTGCAGTCCTCGGCGCTCCACTGCTCACCTCGCTGGCAGGCACCATGGAAGCCGGCCAGGCCGTCGGATGACCCGGGTGTCCGCTGCGGAAGACCGACGAAGCTGGGGTTCTCCGGCCAGACGCCGGAGTCGACCAGCCCGACCACGATGCCCTTCCCGGCCTCCGCCGGCCCGCCCTGCCCACGCCATACCTGGTCCAGCCCCAGGAGATCCGGCGACTCGACGGAGTCGAGGTGCACCGTGCTGCTTCTCTCCACGAGCCTGACCCGGTGGCTGGCTCGCAGTCGCTTGACCTGTGTCGAGGTCAACTTGGCGGTGAACCCGTTGACCGCGGTGGCCATCTGGTAGAGAACCGGAGGGTCTCCCACCCGGGACAGCAGGCGGTCCTGCACGGCGCGGAGGTGGCGCTCGTAGGAGACCACCTCGGGCCGGGAGTGGTCGAACCGCTGGCTGTTCCCGACGCGGGTCGCCGGGTAGCCGCTCAGGCCACCGTCGTAGACGACCGAAGGAGCGCGGTTCAAGGTGACGATGTAGACGCCCGGCCCGACGGCACGGGTGGCCTCAGGGCTGCCGGGCCGCGCATCCGCCGAGGCGGCGCCCGCGGTGCCCCCGGCGACGAGGGCCGTGGCGAGAATCGGCACCACCGCCTGCCGCAAGCACGAGCCTAGGCTCACCGCCGCCTCCTCCGCCGACCGCTCCCGCTCCCCCGCGAGCGGAGCGCACCATGCTCGCAGGGTGCTGGTTTCGTGGCAATGCAGTCGCGGAACATAGGCTGACGGCGTGAACAGTGCTCCGCCGCTCGTGGTGGGTTTCGACCTCGACATGACGCTCATCGACACCCGTGCGGGCTTCGCCGCGACCTTGGCTCAGCTCACGCTGGAGACCGGCATCGAGCTCGACGCCGACGCGCTGTCGGCTCGTCTTGGTCCTCCGCTGCACCACCTGCTGGAGCCGTACTTCCCAGCCGACCGGATCGACTCCCTGGTCGACCGGTTCCGGGTGTGCTACCCCGACCACGCCATCACGCCGACCCGCGAGCTGGCCGGGGCGCACGAGGCGCTGGCGGCAGTCCGACGCCACGGAGGGAACAGCGTCGTGGTGAGCGGCAAGTTCACCGCGAACGCCGGCCTGCACGTGGAGGCCCTCGGCTTCGAGATCGACCATCTGGTCGGCGAGGTGTGGGGGGCGGGCAAGGCCGCGGCGCTGGTCGAGCACGGGGCACAGATCTACGTCGGCGACCATGTCCACGACGTGGAGGGCGCGAGGGCGGCCGGCGTGCTCAGCGTCTCGGTGCTGACCGGGGGCTGCTCCGAGGAGGAGCTGCGGGCGGCGGGGACGGACGTGGTGCTGCGGAGCCTCACCGAGTTCCCGGGCTGGCTGGACGAGTACCTGCTCGACTCGCGGCTCGAGGTCCTGGCCGACGACCTGCGTCGTCGTGGCTCGGTCCTGGTCGCATTCAGCGGGGGCGCGGACAGCGCGTTCCTGCTCGCCGCAGCGGTACGGGCACTCGGCGTCGACAAGGTGGCTGCAGCGACCGCCTACTCCGGGTCCCTCCCGCAGAGCGAGCGTGACCCGGCACAGGCGCTCGCCCGCTCCCTGGGGGTGCGGGTGCTCACCCCACAGACCCGGGAGATGGAGCGGGAGGGGTACCGCGCCAACGCCGGGGACCGGTGCTACTTCTGCAAGGCAGAGCTCCTCGACGTGCTCGGCCCGCTCGCCACCGAGCACGGTCTCGGCTTCGTCGCCACCGGGACGAACGCCGACGACGCGGTCGCCGGCTTCCGCCCCGGGATCCGGGCCGCCGCCGAGCGGGGTGCGATCACTCCACTGCGCGACGCCGGCCTCAGCAAGGAGCAGATCCGAGCCGCCTCCAGGCGGTGGGGTCTGCCGACCTGGGACAAGCCGGCAGCGGCGTGCCTGTCGTCGCGGGTCGCCTACGGCGTCGAGGTGACCCCGTTTCGGCTGTCCCGGGTCGAGCGGGCGGAGATCGGGGTCCGGCAGGCTCTGACGGGTGTGGGGCTCGACGTGCGAGACCTGCGGGTGCGTGACCTGGGCGAGCGCGCCAGCATCGAGGTCGACACCGAGCTGGTCGAGGCGGCGGGCGCCGTGCCCCAGGTGCTCGAGGCCGCCCTGGACGCCGGCTTCGAGGGGGCCCAGGTCGACCCGCGAGGGTTTCGCTCCGGCTCGATGAACGAGCGGCTGTCGGACGCGGAGCGGTACCGTTGACCGGGGCGGATGCATCGGAGGCGTCTCGGGCGGGACAGTATCCTCGGTCGTTCCGACGCGGTGCCTTCCGCGCCCGTGCGCTCAGCTGCAGGTTCCCGAAAGAAGAGGTCATCTCGTGCCGACTGGCAAGGTGAAGTGGTACGACGCCGAGAAGGGCTTCGGCTTCCTGTCCAAGGACGAGGGTGGCGACGTCTACGTCCGCTCGGACGCGCTGCCCGCAGGGACCGCCACCCTCAAGGCGGGGACCCGGGTGGAGTTCGGCATCGTCGAAGGCCGACGCGGTGACCAGGCGCTGCAGCTGCGCGTCCTGGAGCCGACGCAGTCGGTGTCCCGCGCGATGCGCAAGAAGCCGGCCGACATGGTGAACATCGTCGAGGACCTGATCCGGCTGCTCGAGGGTGTCGAGAGGGGCTACCGCAACGGGCGGCACCCGGACGCGAGGACCGCGAAGCCGACGGCCAAGCTGCTTCGCGCCCTGGCCGACGAGCTGGAGCTCTAGCCTCTGCTGGGACGTCTCCGGGTGAGCAGGACCACCGTGCTCCAAGCGACCAGGATGGCCGCCGCCACCCCGAGTCCCAGCCGAGGGACCAACGGCATCGCGATGCCGATGAAGCCGCCCACCACCCAGGACAGCTGCAGCAGCGTCTCCGACCGGGCGAACGCGCTGGTGCGGGTGCGTTCTGGCACGTCTCGCTGGATGAGTGCGTCCAGGGACAGCTTTCCCAGCGACTGCGCCAGGCCCGCGGTCAGCCCGAGCAGCACCGCAGTCGGCAGCGTGTAGAAGATGGCGACGACCACGGCGACCGCGGCGTCCAAGAGCAGCATCGCGAGGACGGTCACCTGCGGGTTCACCGATCTCAGCAGGGACCCGAGCGCGATGCCGACCGTGCTCCCGAGCCCGGCCGCGCCGATCACCAGGCCCAGCAGCAGCTCGGGTCGCTCCTCCCACCCCGGAAACGGGACCTCGCGCAGCAAGAACGCCATGAACATCGTGAGGAAGCCCGACAGCAGCCGGAGCCCGGCGTTGCTGCGCAGGCCGAACACCACGGTGGCAGGCACGTACGCACGCCGCTTGCTGCCTCCGGCTCCCCCCATCGTGCTGAGCGAGACAGCCTCCTCACCCTGTGAGGAGTCCACCCGGCCGGGCAGCAGGATCGCCAAGATGGTGCCGACGACGAACAGCAGGAAGGCGTAGCGCAGCGACCACTGAGGCCCGGCGGTCGAGGCCAGGACCGCCACCGGCGCCGAGAGGGCGCCACCGACCACTCCGGCCAGCGAGATCCTCGAGTTCGCCTTCACCAGGTTCAGCCGGCGTGGGAGCAGCCGGGGCACGGCGGCTGCCCGGGTGACGCCGTAGGCCTTGGACGCCACCAGGACTCCGAGTGCTGCCGGGAAGAGCACGAGCGAGTCGGTGAGCACGGCGCCCGCCAGCACCCAGCACAAGAACGCCCGCAACGCCATGGTGGCGCCGATCGCCCATCGACGGCCGTGGCCGAACCGGTCCAGGAGCGGGCCGACCAACGGTGCCACGATGGCGAAGGGCAGCATCGTCAGGGCCAGGAAGAGAGCGATCTGGTCACGCGCCTCACCGGTGGGCACCTGGAAGAACAAGGTCCCGGCGAGCGAGATGGCGACCGCTGCGTCTCCTGCGGCGTTGAACGCGTGCAGCTCGATCAGCCGGGACAGGCCGCTGTCACCGGCGCCCTCTGCGTGGCTGGCACGCCGCGCCTGTCGGAAGGTGAACCCGGCCGCGCGGCCGGTCGCTCTCCCCGCCCGGCGAGCACCGCGTGCGGAGGCACCCGCCGTCCGCCTCGCACCACGCACGGAGGCCCCGGCCGCCCTGCGTGTCCCGCGGGCGGTGGCACCGGCGAACGCCCTGGTGCGGGATGCACCTCGGCTCGCCCGGGCATCCCACTCCGGATCCCAGGCGGGGTCCCACTCGGGGTCGCCCTTCGCGTCCTCGTGCGCCATGTGATCATCCTGCCAACCGGCCAGGTCCCGCGGCACCCAGCGCGACAGGAACCGGGCTCGTGTTGGACAATCGGTGCGTGATGACTCCCACCCGTGCGCGCAAGGCGGACGCCGCCGGCGCCGAGGCGGTCGACGTCGCCCACGCTGCGTTGCTCGAGCTCGTGGAACGCAGCGACGTCGGGCGCCACCTCGGCCACGTCGCCGAGGGCGAGCGCGTCGTGACGCACCTGTTCGACTGCGTGCGCCCCGGCTACCGCGGATGGCAGTGGTCGGTGACCCTGGTCCGGGCCTCACGGCAGAAGTCGGTCACGGTCGACGAGATCGTCCTGCTTCCCGGCGACGACGCCATCCTGCCGCCGGAGTGGGTGCCGTGGCGGGAGCGGGTCCAACCCGGCGACCTGACCCCTGGTGACCTGCTCCCGGCCGAGGAGGACGACCCGCGGCTGGTGCCCGGCTACACCGCCGGCGACGAGACCGTCGACGCCGACTCCGTGCGGCAGGTGGTCGACGAGCTGGGACTGGGCCGTCCCCGGGTGCTCTCGCTCGAGGGAAGGGACCTGGCCGCGCAGCGGTGGTACGACGGAAGCCACGGTCCGGAGGCGGCGCTCGCACAGTCCGCGCCGGCCAACTGCGGCAGCTGTGGATTCCTGACCCGGCTGGCGGGGCCGCTTTCGCAGGTGTTCGGTGTGTGCGCGAACGCCTATGCGAACGACGACGGCCGGGTGGTGTCCTTCGACCACGGATGCGGTGCGCACTCGGAGGCGCAGCTGAGCAAGCGCAGCCAGCCCCAGCCGCTGCCGGAGCCGGTGCTCGACACGGTCAGCTGGGACGAGCTCGACACGTTCTGAGGCGCTCCGGCTCAGTCCGTGGGGAGCGGACGGTTCTCCGTGAGGCGGCGCCTGCGGCGACGGCAGTAGTCCCAGCCCAGCACGCCGAAACCGAAGCCGGCCAGGCAGGTCCACAGCCACCACACACGTCCGGCATCCTCCAGGCGGCCGTAGAACGGCAGCAGCAGCACGAACGCGCCCAGCCACAGGATCGTGCCCACGGCCACGGTCCGGGTGCCGTCGACGTCGAGAGGATCGACGTCGGCGATGATGTAGGTTCGCCTGCCGATCTCGATCTGGTCCGGCTGCTCCGGCTCCTCCTGCGGCTCCACGCGTCGAATCTAGCACCGCGGAGAGTGGCGACCGGCTACCGAAATAGTTAGCCTGGGTAATGAGTTATGCTAACTACATGGCGACGTACACCGAGAAGATCGCGCGCACCGATGCCGCGCTGGCTGCTGCACTGAGGGTCTCGGTCGCTCGGCTCACCCGGCGGCTCCGCAGCGAGCGGGACCCGCGCAACGAGCTGAGCGTCGGCCAGCTGTCGGTGCTGGGCGCGCTGTATCGCAGTGGTGAGTGCTCCATCGGCGAGCTCGCGGCACACGAGCGGGTCCAGCCGCCGTCGATGACGCGCACGGTCAGCTGTCTCGAAGAGGATGGCTACGTCGTACGGCGCCCGCACGAGTCTGACCGCCGACAGGTGCTGATCGCCCTGGCGGCCAAGGGACAACAGACCCTGCTGGCCGACCGCAAGCGCCGCGACGCATGGCTGGCGCAGCGGTTGCGAGAGCTGAGCCCGGACGAACGCCACGTGCTGCGTGAGGCAGCCCCCATCATCGAAAGGCTTGCGACAGCTTGAGCCCGACGTTCCGCGCACTGTCGAACCGCAACTACCGGCTGTACGCATCCGGCGCCGTGGTGTCGAACACCGGGACCTGGATGCAGCGCGTCGCCCAGGACTGGCTGGTTCTCCAGCTCACCAACAACAGCGGCACCGCGCTTGGTGTCACCACCGGTCTCCAGTTCCTGCCCATCCTGCTGCTCTCGCCGTACGCCGGGCTGGTCGCCGACCGCTTCCCCAAACGGCGGCTGCTCCAGGTGACGCAGCTGATGATGGCCGTACCCGCCGCACTCCTCGGAGTGCTCGCCCTGACCGGCGCGGCCCAGACCTGGCACGTGTACGC
>CADCUJ010000059.1 GCA_902805855.1 uncultured Nocardioidaceae bacterium | reverse complement strand
GGCCCGAACGGACCGATCTCGGGGACGATGGCCGGGTTGAGACCCCACAGCACTCCCGCCCCGACGACGGACACTGCGGACAGGAACGAGGCAGCGATGCGGGTCCTCGTCTGGACGCCTTCCCTGGCCGCCGTGATCGCCCGTTCCTTGACCGGGTCGACCCGCTTGCGGGCCCAGGGGTACTCGGTCGAGAGGACGGCGAGACCGGCGAACAACAGCAGCAGGCCGGGCCCCGGAAGTGCCAGGGCGGCCACTCCGACGACCACCAGGACCCATCCCAGGAGCAGGACACCCACCTTGCGTACTGCGCTCACGCCGCTCCACTCCCGTCCGCGCCGAGGTCCAGAGCAGTGTGCCACGATCAGGCGACATGGAGCACAACAATCTGCTGGCAGACGCCTTCGACCGGATCCGCGGCTTGGTGGAGGGCGTGGTCGACGGCCTGACCAGCGAGGATCTCGAGTATCGGATCGACCCCGAGACCAACTCGATCGGATGGTTGGTCTGGCACCTGACCCGGGTGCAGGACGATCACATCGCCGACGCCGCGCAGGCAGACCAGGTGTGGACTGCGCAGTCGTGGCACCAGCGCTTCGCCCTGCCGTTTGCCGCCGCTGTGACGGGATACGGCCAGGACTCCGACGAAGTCGCGACGGTGCAGGGGCTGACCCCGGCGCTGCTGACCGGCTACCACGACGCGGTGCATGCCCGGACCGCCGCCTTCGTGGCCGGTCTCTCGGCCGAGGACCTCGACCGAGTCGTCGACAGTGGGTGGGATCCACCGGTGACGCTCGGCGTGCGGCTGGTCAGCGTCATCACCGATGACCTGCAGCACGTCGGACAGGCCGCGCTCATCCGCGGCGTGGTGCAACGCCTGGCTCGGTGACCGGCTCGGCTCGACGAGGCCGCTCCGATGCCCGGCGCGGGGAAGCCCGAAGTGGGGACGCCATGTTACTGACGGGTTTGCTGTGACTGGTGAGACGCGTCCGCTACGATACCGCCGGGTCATCCACTTCGGGAGGGTTCTCCATGCTCGCACGACTTCGCCTGCTGCCAACCGCCGTCTCCGCTGTGCTGGCGGTCGCCTTGGTGGTGGCCCTGCCGGCATCCGCCGCGTCGGCGTACTCGCCCAGCGACGGCCCCACGTTCAACAACCCCAAGGGCAACGAGGCGGCGAAGTTCCGTCTGCTCCGGCGGGTGGAGAGGACCATCGCGAGCACGCCGCGTGGACACACGATCCGCATCGCGACCTACCTGATGGACCGCAAGATCACCGCGGACCGACTGATCAAGGCGCACCGGCGCGGGGTCAACGTGAAGATCGTGATGGACGACGGGATCAAGTCGGCGCCCAGCAGGCGGCTGCGCCGGGTGCTCGGCACGAACATCAACCACCGCAGCTACGCCCGGTTCTGCCGCAACAGCTGCCGGGGCACCCGCGGTCAGATGCACTCGAAGATCTACATGTTCTCCCGCGCGGGCGGAGTCAACGACGTGGTGATGGTGAGCTCGGCGAACCTGAACAACGGCGGCGCCCGGCTCGGTTGGAACGACCTGTTCACCATGACCCGCAAGAAGCGGCTCTACGACAAGTACCTGTCCATCCACCAGCAGATGGCCAAGGACCGTCCGGTCCAGCCGCCCGGGAAGCGTTACCAGGTCAGCAGGGTGGGACGGTTCGAGAGCCACTTCTTCCCCAAGCCGGGCGTGACCCGAGCCTCCGACCCGGTCTACCGGGCGATGTCGCGCATCCACTGCCGTGGTGTGCGGGGAGGTGCTGGGCGCCACGGGCGCACGGCGGTCAACGTCTCCATGTTCTGGTGGAGCGGAGACCGCGGCATGTACCTCGCCCGGCGCCTGCTGGCACTGCAGCGGGAAGGCTGTCGCATCTCGGTGACCTACGGCGCGCCGTCCAACAAGGTGGCCGCGGTGCTCCGGCGAGCAGCCTGGCGCGGCAAGATCGCGTTGTACGACAGCCGCCAGCACCGCAACAACGACGGCATCGTCGACCTTCGGGTGCACACGAAGTACATGCTGGTCAACGGGCACTACGCGACCGACCACTCCGCATGGAAGATCTTCACCGGTACGGCGAACTGGTCCACGGGCTCACTGACCGGTGGCGACGAGGTCATGCTCCGGGTGAACAGCCGTCCCGGCTACCGGCGCTACATCAACCACTACGACTTCGTGCGCAACCGAGGAGCGCGCAAGATCGGCCGCGGCTAGGCGCCCGCGTTCAGCCGCCAGGCACCGCCCGAGGTCAGCGCCCCTCAGAGGGCATGATGATCCACAGCACCAGGTAGACCAGGATCTGCGGACCGGGCAGCAGCAGGCTCAGCACGAACAGCAGTCGTACGACGCCCGGCGACATGTCGAAGCGCATGGCCAGTCCCGCACACACGCCTGCGATCATTCGGTTCGGCGGGCGAACCAGGGAACCGGCCACCTGCTCAGCCCACCTTGACGACGCTGGTCCCACCGGCGAAGTTGTCGTGCCAGCCCTGCCGCGTCGCAGGATTGTTGCTGATCGTCACCGCGATCATGATCACCGCGGCCAAGGAGACCAGCGGGCCGAGGATCCAGCCGACGATCGGGACGATCCCGATCAGGTTCAGGGCCACGAACGCGTTGCGCCGCAGTGCCTGCTCCATCGTCGGTGTGCCACCGTTCGGACCCTGCGTCTGCAGCTTCACCACCATCTTGCCGAGCGTCTGCCCGGAGCGCGCCTCCATCAGCGCGAAGTAGCCGAGGTAGAGCGCGGCGGTGACCAGGCTGCTGACCGCGGCGTAGCCGAAGGCAGTCCCGGAGCTGACACCGAGCATGCCGGCACCGGAGGTGGCGAAGATCGCGGACAGGATCACCGAGTTGATGACGGCTGCGACCACGGCCAGGAGGACGAAGTCGATCAGCCGCGCGAGGAAGCGGTTCAGCAGGTCGGCCGGCTGGCCCGCTTCGCCCGAGGAGCTCATCGGCTGACCCGGCGGTGCCGGCTGGTAGCTGCCCGCTCCGGGAGGTGGGGGTGGTGACGATGAGGCGGAACGGCTCGGCTCGTCCGGCGTCGGCGGGTTCTGGGTTGCGTCGCTCATGTTGCACCTCGTCTCGGCTCCGCCACCGATCGGCGGGGCACCTGCTTTCGAAGATAGGGCGGCGGACCTCATCTGTCACGCAGCGCGAGCGTGGTCCAGCCGCTTCATCGCAGGGGTCTCGGTGATCCCGTGCACGAGGACCGAGAGCGTGACGGTGAAACCGACCGTGGACCACAGCAACGGGTGGTCACCGAAGTCGGCCAGCCCGGTCGCGTAGGCGACGTAGTACAGCGAGCCCACCCCTCGAACTCCGAAGAAGGCAGTTGCCAGCCGTTCACGCGGACCCAGCAGGCTGGTGCCGGTACGGGGCACCTTCCTGCCCATCTCCAGGGACAGCCATCCGGTCGCGGGGCGGATCACCAGGACAAGCAGAGTGCCGACGAGTGCTCCTTCCCAGGTCAGGCTGCTCAACAGGCCGTTGGTCATCGCCACCCCCAGGAGCAGGAGCACGACGAGGGTGAGCAGGCGTTCGAGCCGCTCGACGCTTCCGTGCATGTGCATGTGGTAGTCGTGTCCGCGCTCGGCGGATCGCAACGACATGGCACAGGAGAACACCGACAGGAAGCCGTAGCCACTGGCCACTTCGGCCAGCCCGTAGGACAGCAGCACGGCGGCCAGACCCAACAGTGGTTCCCCGGTCTCGGCCAGCCGCAGCGATGGGCGGGGCGACCGGAAGGCGATCTTGGCCAGCAGCCACCCGACCACCGTGCCGATCGCCACCCCGATGACAACCTTGCCGACCAGCTCCCAGCCGACCCAGCGCAGACCCCACTCGGAGAAGCTGCCGAGCGTGGCCATCATGATCGCGAGGTAGACGAACGGGAACGCCAGCCCGTCGTTGAGCCCGGCCTCGGAGGTCAGTGCGAACCGGACCTCGTCCCGCTCGTCGATCTCGTCGATCTCATCCTCGCCGCCCTCGAACATCTCCGATCCGGCGGTGGTCGGGCCGCCGACCTGGACGTCGGCGGCAAGCACCGGATCGGTAGGAGCCAACGCTGCGCCCAGCAGGACCGCAGCCGCGGGGGCCAGTCCCATCACCCACCAGCCGAGCACTGCCACTCCCGCGATGCACAACGGCATCGCCAGGCCCAGCAGCCGCCAGGTCGCGCCCCACGAACGCCACGACCCCGGCCGGCGCAGGTTGAGCGGCCGGTCGAGGGCGAGACCGACCCCCATCAGCGCGACCAGGATGGTGGCCTCGGTCATGTGCTCGGCGAAGTAGCGGTGCTCGAGTGGGCTCACGTCCGACGGGGAGAGTCCAGGCAGCAGCCCGATCAGGGCGCCGATGCACAGCAGCACCATCGGCGCCGACACCGCGACCCGGTGCAGGAACAGGGGAAGCAGGACCGCCAGGAACAGCGAGGCACCGGCGAGGAGAAAGACCAGATCCGGGCTCATGGTCAGGCGGGTACCGACAGGTCGAGCGTGTCGCCACGGGCCACGGTCTGCACCCGAGCGCCGAAGCCGGCGTTGCGGGCTGCCTGGAGGAACTCCGAGAGTGGTGACTTGAACACCGGGTAGTCGTCGTAGTGCACCGGCACGACCTGCCGAGGGTCGACCCGGCGTACGAAGTCGACGCCCTGCTCGGCGTCCATCGTCACGGTCGCGAACGCGATCCGCGTCCCCCCGAGGTGGACCACCGCCGTGTCGGTGACCGGGTGACGCTCGGTGATCGTGTCGACGTGGTCACCGGTCAAGGTGTCGCCGCTGACGTAGAGACGGTGGCGGACCAGGTCGCCGACACGGTGCTCGATCCAGGCGCCCATGACCGGCGGCAGCACCTTGCCGAGCACTCCGCGTGCGTGCACGGCTGGCAGCGACTCGATGCTCAGCCGCTCGTCTCCGCGCCGCTGCTCGTGGCGCTGCCAGGTGTCGAGCGCGTCCACGTCGAATCCCCATCGCGCCAGGCGCCTGGCCGCGTGCGGTGTGGTTACCACCGGTGCCGACCGGACGAGCTCGTGGCGCGCGATGCGATCGAAGTGGTCGCCGTGCAGGTGGGAGAGGACGACTGCGTCGAGGGCCGGCAGGTCGCGAGGCTGCATCGCGGGCTCGGTCAGCCGGCGCGACCAGAGGCCTCGCCCCAGGTAGGCCCGCTGCCCCTTGTGCAGGAAGTTGGGGTCGGTCAACAGCGTGAAGGAGCCCAGCCGGATCAGCGTGGTCGCTGTTCCCAGGAAGGTGAGTGCGTCCATGGGTCCGGGCGTACCCGAACCGGACAGGAATACCCCGGGACCGTTGACCGTTCACTGGAATTCGCAGACTTACGCAAGGCCAACCGAAGGAGACCCCGGCATGACCAGCGTGAACGTGTCCGTCATCTACTACTCGTCGACCGGAACGACCCAGGACATGGCGGAGCGCCTCAGCCAGGCCGCAGAGAAGGCCGGCGCCGAGGTACGCCGCCGACACGTCGCGGAGCTCGCGCCCGACGAGGTCGTGGAGCAGGTCGGTGAGTGGGCGCAGCACCGCGCAGACATCCAGGACGAGCCCACGGCCACCCCCGACGACGTGGTGTGGGCCGATGTCGTGCTGTTCGGGTCACCCACCCGCTTCGGCAACGTGGCCAGCCAGCTCAAGCAGTTCATCGACATGCTGGGCCCACAGTGGGGCGAGGGACTGTTGGCGGACAAGGTGTACGCCGGCTTCACCTCGACCCAGACCAAGCGCGGCGGGCAGGAGTCGACGCTGCTGGCGCTCTACAACACGATCCACCACTTCGGCGGCCTCATCGTCTCTCCCGGCTACACCGACCCGGTCAAGTTCGCCGACGGCAACCCCTACGGCGTCAGCCATGTCACCGGGCCGAACAACGACGCGCCGCTCGAGGACCCGGAGCTGGCTGCCCTTGACCACCTCGCCGAGCGAGCAGTCGACGTCGCCCGCAGGCTCAAGGTCGGCAGCGAGACCGGCTAGCCGCCCGGTCCGGCTCACTGCGCCCGGACCGATTGACGTCCATCGACCGAGCCCATCCCCTCGAGGAGACAGATGCCGAAGCCACCGCTGCCCGACGACGTCCGTGCGCTGCTCGACAAGCCGAATCCCTGCGTGATCACCGCGGTGCGCGCCGACGGACAGCCGGTCTCGGTGGCGACCTGGTACCTGCTCGAGGGCGACCGGGTGCTGGTCAACATGGACGAGGGGAGGAGGCGGCTCGACTACCTGCGCGAGGACCCGCGGGTGTCCCTCACGGTGCTCGACGAGGCCGACTGGTACACCCACGTCAGCCTCCAGGGCAGGGTCACCGAGATGCGCGACGACGGGGGCCTGCGCGACATCGACCGGTTGTCCAGCCATTACACCGGCAATGCGTACCCCAAGCGCGACCGTGGACGGGTCAGCGCCTGGATCGAGGTCGACCGCTGGCACGGCTGGGGTGCCACCGCGCGCTGAACCGAGCGAAGGCAAGATGGGGCGATGCCCCTGGATCTTCCGCAGCTGGGTTCGTTGCGCTCGCTACCGGCGCTGGAGCACCCCGAGCTCTTGGCCCCGCCTGTCGCCGAGGCGCTCGCCGGCTGGGAGCACGCCGAGTACGTCGCCGTCGTGGAGATCGACCCCGAGCTTGCCGACACGATCGCGATGACGCAGGCCTACTCCCTGCCGATCACCGCGAGCGCCAACTGTGTGGTGGTCTCCGGCAGGAGGGGAGGCGAGGAGCGCATTGCTGCCTGCGTGGTTCGCGCGGACACCCGCGCCGACGTCAACAACCTGGTCAAGCGAACGCTCGACGTCCGCAAGGCTTCGTTCCTTCCTGTGCAGCGCGCGGTCGAGGAGACCGGGATGGAGTACGGCGGCATCACTCCGGTCGGGCTGCCGGACACCTGGCGGCTTCTTGTCGACGAGTCGGTCGCGGTGATCGACGTGGCCATCGTCGGCAGCGGCGTGCGCCGCTCCAAGCTGCTTCTCCCCGGTGCCCTCCTGGCCGAGATCCCAGGCGCCGAGGCGGTTGCCGGCCTCGGAGCATAGCCACCGCTCTCCGGGGTATCGGTCGGGCAGCCACCCATCGACGACGGAGGCCGGCATGAAGGCAGTCACCTGGCAGGGCAAGCGCGACATGCGCGTCGAAGAGGTACCCGACCCGGTCATCTCCGAACCGACCGACGCGATCATCAAGGTCACCTCGACCGGGCTGTGCGGCTCGGACCTGCACCTGTACGAGGTGCTGTCCCCGTTCATGACGCCTGGCGACATCGTCGGCCACGAGCCGATGGGGGTCGTCGAGGAGGTCGGTGCCGGGGTCACCGACCTCAAGGTCGGCGACCGCGTGGTGGTGCCGTTCAACGTCTCCTGCGGCAGCTGCTGGATGTGTGACCAGCAGCTCTACAGCCAGTGCGAGACGACCCAGAACCACGAGTTCCGCACGGGTGCGAGCTTCTTCGGCTACAGCAAGCTCTACGGTCAGGTCCCTGGTGGGCAGGCGGAGCTGCTCCGAGTCCCGTTCGCCGACTTCTTGCCGATCAAGGTGCCGCAAGGACCCCCTGACGAGCGCTTCCTCTACCTTTCCGACGTGCTGCCCACCGCCTGGCAGGCCGTGGAGTATGCCGCCGTCCCCAAGGACGGCACGCTGCTCGTCGTCGGGCTTGGCCCGATCGGGGACATGTCCGCCCGGATAGCGCTGCACCAGGGGCTGCGGGTGCTCGGGGTCGACCTCGTCCCCGAACGTCTCGCTCGTGCGCAGAGCCGAGGTGTGGAGGTCATCGACGTGAACGCGGTCGAGGACGTCGGCGACGCGGTGCGCGACCGAACCGGTGGGCGTGGTGCGGACTCCGTGATCGACGCGGTGGGCCTGGAGGCACACGGCTCGTCGTCGGCGAAGGCCGCCCAGACACTCGTGGGCCTGCTGCCCGACAAGATCGCCGAGCCGATGATGGAGAAGGCGGGCGTGGACCGGCTGGCCGCTCTGAACTCCTCGATCGATGCGGTGCGCCGCGGCGGCACGCTGAGCATCGTGGGGGTCTACGGCGGGATGGCCGACCCGATTCCGATGCTGACGCTGTTCGACAAGCAGATCCAGATCCGGCAGGGGCAGGCAAACGTCAAGAAGTGGACCGACGACCTGATGCCGTTGGTCACCGATGACTCGGACCCGCTCGGCGTGGAGCAGTTCGCGACGCATCGGGTGCCCCTCGAGGAGGCTCCTCGCGCCTACCAGCAGTTCCAGAGCAAGGACGACGGGGTGTTCAAGGTGGTCTTCAAGCCCTAGCGCCACCTGGTCAGGACAGTGGCGTGTGCATCTCCCACACCAGCACCTCACCGGCCTGTCCGGCAGCCTTCACCAGCTGACCTCCCGAGGCGGTGAGCCGGACCGCATCCCCCTCGAACAACTCACCGGTGCCTTCGAGCAGCACCGCTCCTCGGGTGACGAACAGATGGAGGTACGGCGCGTGTGGCAGCTGCACGCTCCGTGACGGCCCCACGCGTGCCGCTCGCAGGGCGACGTGTCTGTTGTTGATGGCGAGGACCGCATCGCCCGGTGTCCCCGAGGCGACCAGGACCAGGCCGCCGCCGTTCAAGTCATCCTCGACGGCTCGCTGTTCGTAGCCGGGCGTGGCTCCAGCTTCGTCGGGCCGGACCCACATCTGCACGAAGTGCACGGGCTCCTGGTGGTGCTCGCCGCCCGGGCGCCAGGAGTCGTTGCGTTCGGAGTGGACGATGCCGGTCCCGGCACTCATCCGCTGGGCCAGCCCGGGGTAGATCACCCCCGAGTGACCGGTCGAGTCGCGGTGCGCGAGGCTGCCGCTGAGCACCCAGGTGATGATCTCCATGTCGCGGTGCTGGTGCATGTCGAAGCCGGTTCCCGGGGCGACCACGTCGTCGTTGTTGACCAGCAGTACCCCGTGGCTCACGTTGGCCGGGTCGTAATGCTGGCCGAACGAGAACGAGTGCTTCGACTCCAGCCAGTCGGTCCGGGTCACGAACCGGTCCGCCGCGCGTCGCACGTCGATGCGCTCGGTCCCCTCGTCCCGCCAGCTGCTCATGTCGCCCTCCGGCCTCCGACCGTACCTTTGCCGACGACTTAGCCGGCCACCAGCGCAGGTGCGCACGATGGCGACGCACGCTGTCTAGGCTGCGGTGCATGGGAGCCGGACACCGCCACGGCGGAGCTCACGGCCACGCCGCGGGACGCGCAGAGGACCGGTCCCGGCTGCACCTCGTCCTGCTCGTCACCGGCGTGGTCGTCGTCGTCGAGGTCTTCGGCGCATGGGTGAGCGGCTCGCTGGCGCTGCTTGCCGACGCCGGGCACATGGTCACCGACGCAGCCGCGGTTGCGCTCGCGCTCTCCGCCTCGTAAGTCGCGACCAAGGCGCCCACGGGCAGACGTACCTTCGGCCTTCACCGGGCGGAGATCCTCGCAGCTCTCGCCAACGCCGTCGTCCTGCTGGTGGTCTGCACCTACCTGGTCTTCGCCGGTGTGACCCGGCTTCTCGACCCGGTCGAGGTCGAGGTGCGCACCATGCTCGGATTCGCGGCCATCGGGCTCCTGGCGAACGCCGTCTCGCTGTGGCTGCTCGGGAAGCGGCGTGAGCGCTCGCTGAACATGAAGGGCGCCTATGTGGAGGTGCTCAGCGACCTGGTCGGATCGGTCGTCGTGATCGCAGCCGGGATCGTCGTCGCGGTCACCGGATTCCATCGCGCGGACTCGATCGCCTCCCTGGTCATTGCGGCGATGATCCTCCCCCGATCGTTCTCGCTGCTGCGCGATGCGGTCGACGTACTGCTCGAGGCCGCTCCGGAGCACGTGGACCTGGACGACGTACGCGAGCACCTGCTCGGCGTGCCGGGCGTCGTGGACGTGCACGACCTCCACGCCTGGATGATCACCAGCGGCCTGCCCGTCCTCTCGGTGCACGTGACCGTCACCGACCCGGTGCTCGACGAGCGCGGCATCGGCTCCCTGCTCGACGAGTTCAGCGAGTGCGTCGCGCGTCACTTCGAGGTCGAGCACGCGACCTTCCAGATCGAGCCGGAGAGCCATCGCGCGCACGAGAACCTCGGCGACGTCGCGCACGACTGACCGCCGGACCAGGTTGTTCAACCAATGGGTTGACAACGCCCCACCGACGCCGCTACGTTTATTCAACCGAGGAGTTGAACAGGCAAGGAGGCCAGGATGAGTGCGGACCGGCTGTCGCAGGTGTTCTCGGCGCTGGCCGACCCGACCCGACGCGACATGGTGGCCCGGCTGGCTGCCGGCGACGCGACGGTGAACGAGCTCGCCGGCCCCTACGACGTCTCCGTCCAGGCGGTGTCGAAGCACCTGAAGGTGCTCGAGGACGCGGGCCTGGTCAGCCGCAGCCGGGAGGCGCAGCGGCGGCCGGTGCACCTCGAGGCGGAGGTTTTCGACCTGATGACCAAGTGGATCGAGCGGTACCGGCGCGAGGCGGAGGAACGATACCGCCGGCTCGACGCAGTGCTGCGGCAGATGGAACAACCAACCGATCAGCACGACGAAGGCCGACCCGGCCAGGAGGGAACAGCATCATGAGCACGTCCCAGCAGACCGGCAGGAACCAGACCCGGATCGAGGCGGATCCGAACCTGCCGACGATCACGATCACCCGCGAGTTCGACGCACCTGTCGAGAACGTGTTCCGCGCGCACACCGAGGCCGACCTCGTCGCCGAGTGGCTCGGCCCGCGCGACACCCGGATGCAGATCGACCTCTTCGACTGCCGGACCGGGGGCGCCTGGCGCTACAGCGCGGGTGCTGGTGAGGAGACGGTGAACTTCTACGGTTCCTTCCACGAGGTCCGCCCGAACGAGCGCATCGTGCAGACCTTCACCTTCGACGGCTACCCGGACGGCGTGAGCCTGGAGACGATGACCTTCGAGGACCTCGGCGCCGGGCGGACGCGGATCACCGGCACGTCCTTGGTGGACAGTCTCGAGTCGCGGGACATGATCTTGGCCAGCGGCATGGAGGTCGGCGTCGTGGAGGGGTACGAGCAGCTCGACGAGCTGCTACCGACGCTGTCCTGAACGGTTCTCTCGGAAGCCTTTCGAACGCCCCCGAGTCGAGGTGACAATCGTGGCACCGTGACAGTCTTGCTGTCACGGTGCCTGTCACAATGCTGGTCATGACCCTCACCCTCGGCCAGGGCACTGGTCCGCTCCGCGGCACCAAGGTCCGGGGCATCGACGACGTGGGTGAGCTGGTCGACGCCGGGGTGGTGGTCCGGGCCTGACAGCTCATCGCCCGTGTCGGACATCAGGCGCGCTGAGCGCCCCAGGGTGGCCTCAGCGTGCCCGGCGGGCTATCGTCTCGCGCTTCGCCTCGTCGATCGCGCTCTCGTAGGCGGCCACCAGCGCAGCGATCGAGACCGGTTTGAACCGCTCCACGACCTCGCGCAGCTCGTCGGGGGACGCGCCGGCTTCCTTGTATGCGGGCCACACCTGGGTGCGGAAGAGCTCGGTCAGCTCATCGGCGATGGCCCGGCCATGGGCGGTGAAGATGTCTTGTGCGGCAAGGGCCGCCTCGGACGGCAGGCCGAGGTCCAGCAGGGCGACGCCGACCACCAGGTGCGAAGGGGCGACCTGGAAGCGTCCCTGCTTGGTGGGGACGACGATGCCGAGCGCGTTCAGGGTGTCCAGGTCGTCGTCGGAGAGAGGTCGGCCGGCGCGGCGCACCAGCTCTCTCCTCGACATCGTGTCCGGAAGCTCGGCCATCCAAGGCGCCAACAAGGTCCGGTGCAGCGCGATCGTCTCAGGCGAGGCGCCGGACGGGATCCGCGCCATGTACCCCTCGATCGCCGACAACGTGAACCCGTGTGCCTGCAGCTCACGGACCAGCTCGAGACGGACGACGTGCTCGGCCGAGTAGTAGCCCGACCGCCCCCGCCGGACCGGTGGCGGCACCAGCCCCCGGGTCGTGTAGAACCGCACGTTGCGCACGCTCATGCTCACGCGCTTGGTCAGCTCGTCGAGCGTCAGCAGCTCGGCGACGGCCTCGGTGGTCTCGGTCATGTGTGCGGTTCCAGCCTTCGTAGTCGATCAAACCCACCGCACCAGGGTCCGCACCCTGGTCGACGACTCGGCGGTGCCGCGACGACGACGCTGACAGCAATAGTGTCACAGTCGGTGCCATGGCAGGGACACCGCAGGCATTCGTCTACGACGCCATCCGCACGCCGAGGGGCGGAGGCAAGAAGACGGGATCGCTGCACGAGGTCAAGCCTGTCGACCTGCCGGTCGGGCTGCTGGACGAGATGAGGGAGCGCAACCCAGGGCTCGACCCGGTCACTGCCCTTCGGGTGAGGGCAGACCGCCCATGGCCTTCTGGGCGCACTCCATCACCGGCTTCACCAGCTCCTGCTGGGCCTGCTGCTGTTTCCCACTGAAGGTGCCCACCAGGATGCTGCGAACCCGCTCGTCGGTCAGCGCCTCCTCGAAGCACTTCTTGACCGCCGGCGGTTGCCCGGCGAGCTGTTCGCCTATGCCTTGGTCGATCATCGCCTGCACGTCGGTGCAGCCGAGAAAGGCGTCCGCAGCGGTCTCGGCGTCGCCGGTCGACATGGTGACCTCGTTCGGGTTCTTGTTGATCGACAGGTCGTCCTTGACGATGCCGTACTCCTGCAACTTCTCGACGCCGACCCCGGTGGCCATGTCCTCGCCGATGCAGTCGGCCTCCTTCTGGCTGACGCTGATCGTCCCCCCTTCTTCCTCGCGGAGGGTCTTGGAGAGATTGTCTGCGACCGTCTGCTCGTCGGAGGACAGGCCGCCGCCTCCACTGCCCGCGCCATCGCCGCCACAGCCGGACAGGGCCAGCACCGCGACGCTGGTCAGCGTCAGGAGAGTTCGCTTCATCGTGCTCCTCTTGTTCTTGCCGTCGGGGCCGTGGTTTCGGTGCTGTCTGGGGGCCTGTCGGACCTGTCGGGGCGTGTCCGTCATCCTCGCGTGGTCCACTGCGTGGCGAAGTGTAGCCCGGCCATGTGTGCCGACCCGGCGTACAGGCCGCGGCAAGCCGGCGAGCCAGGTCCTCGGCTCCGCGGGCGAAGCGCTGCTCGCTCTCGTCACCGGGCCGTGGGCGGGTCTAGTCTCGCTCCTGTCGGAGGTACGGCGCAGTGACAGGAGGTTCATGGTGAGCAACCGGGTCATGCATTTCGAGATCCCGTTCGAGGACGCTGACCGAGCCAGGTCGTTCTACGCGGATGTGTTCGGCTGGAACATCGAACCGATGCCCGAGCTGGACTACACCATGGTGTCCACCGGCCCGGTGGACGAGCAGGGGATGCCTTCGGAGCCGGGCTACATCAACGGCGGCATGTTCACGCGGGAGGCGCCGCTGGGCTCCCCGGTCATCACCGTCGACGTGGCCGACATCGACACCGCGCTGGACCAGATCGAGAAGCTGGGTGGTTCCACGGTCACGGCGCGCCAGCCCGTGGCGGACATGGGCTGGGCGGCCTACTTCAAGGACCCCGAAGGCAACCTGATGGGGCTCTGGCAGTCGGCGCCACGAGGCTGAGCCGGCCCGGACGGTCGGCTCCCGTCGCACCCGGAGCGATGAGAAATGCCGGCGAGAATTGTCGGAGGGGTATGGCATTCTCACCGACTGTGACTAACGCAGTGTTGGCCCAAGGGCTCGTCAAGCACTTCAAGGACGTCAAGGCCCTCGACGGCCTCGACCTCAGGGTCCCGCAGGGCACCGTGCTCGCGGTGCTCGGTCCGAACGGCGCCGGCAAGACGACAGCCGTGCGCATCCTCACCACCCTCCTCCAGCCCGACTCCGGCCATGCGGAGGTCGCCGGCGTCGACGTCGTCGCCGACCCGGCCACGGCCCGGAGCAAGATCGGGGTGTCGGGGCAGTACGCCGCCGTCGACGAGTACCTGACCGGCTTCGAGAACCTCGACATGATCGGCCGGCTCTACCACCTCGGCCGCAAGCGCAGCCAGCAACGAGCGCGCGAGCTGCTGGCGCAGTTCTCGCTCGACGACGCCGGCGACCGGATGGCCAAGACCTATTCCGGGGGCATGCGTCGCCGCCTCGACCTGGCCGGCGCCCTGGTCGCCGACCCGCCGGTGATGTTCCTCGACGAGCCGACCACCGGACTGGACCCGCGCAGCCGCACCGACATGTGGGCCACGATCCAGCGGCTGGTCGCCGGCGGCACGTCCCTGCTGCTCACCACGCAGTACCTCGAGGAGGCCGACCTGCTCGCGGACAACATCATCGTGGTCGACCACGGCAAGGTGATCGCGGAAGGAACCGCCGACGAGCTCAAGGCGCAGGTCGGTGGCGAGCGTCTCGAGATCACCGTCAGCGAAGGCAGCGACCTGCCGCGCGCTGCGCAGCTGCTCGCGCCTCTCGGCAGCGCCGATCTGACCGTGCGCGAGGAGCGGCGGTCCTTGCTGGTGCCGGTCACCGGAGGGGCCGCCGTGCTGGCAGCGGCCCTGCGTCGGCTGGACGACGCGGACATCGCCGTCGGCGACGTGGGCATGCGCCGGCCGACGCTCGACGATGTGTTCTTGTCCCTGACCGGGCACGCGGCCGAGGAGCCACCAGGCGACGGCGAGACACCCAAGGACGACAAGCAGGAGGTCGCGGCGCGATGACCGTGTCAAACACGCTTTCCGACGGACTCGTGGTTGCCAAGCGCAACATGATCAAGATCAAGCGCGTCCCGGACATCTTGGTGTTCACCACCATGTCTCCGATCATGTTCGTGCTGCTGTTCGCCTACGAGTTCGGAGG
This sequence comes from uncultured Nocardioidaceae bacterium, assembly GCA_902805855.1. GTDB lineage: Bacteria > Actinomycetota > Actinomycetes > Propionibacteriales > Nocardioidaceae > Nocardioides_C. Next base: position 72,770 of record CADCUJ010000059.1, on the reverse strand, counting down.
GGCGATCGACCAGGAAGGCGGGGGTGCCGGCTACCGGGAGTTCCTGATCGCCGGGATCTTCGCCCAGACCGTGGTGTTCGGCGCCACGTTCACCGGCTACGGCCTGGCTCAGGACATCGAGAAGGGCATCATCGACCGGTTCCGGTCACTGCCGATGTCACCGTCCGCGGTGCTGGCCGGCCGCACCTTCTCCGACGTGCTGTACAACGTGGTGACCCTGGTGGTGATGGCGCTGACCGGTCTGCTCGTCGGCTGGCGGATCCGTACCTCGGTCGGCGAGGCGCTGCTCGGCTTCCTGCTGCTTCTGGTCTTCGCCTACGCCTTGTCCTGGGTGATGGCCTGGGTCGGGATGCTGGTGCCGAGCCCGGAGGTGGTCAACAACGCCTCCTTCATGGTGATCTTCCCGCTCACCTTCGTCGCGAACACGTTCGTGCCGCTGGAGACGCTCCCAGGCCCACTGAAAGCCTTCGCGGAGTGGAACCCGGTCTCTGCGGTCACCCAGGCGGCGCGCGAGCTGTTCGGGAACATTCCCGCGGGCGCACCGGCGCCCGAGACGACCTCCTGGGCGCTGCAGCACCCGGCGCTCTACACCTTGTTGTGGGCAGCTGCCGTGCTGGCCATCTTCGTCCCGGTGGCCAACGCGCAGTACCGCCGTTCGATCAGCCGCTGACCTGCCACCGGCTCAGCCGGCGGCACGGATCAGCTCGAAGTTCGCCCGGTAGGTCTCGAACACGTCTCTTCCGGAGATCCGCAGGATGGTCTCGTCCGCACGGCGCAGGCTGCCGTTGTTCCAGTTGTGAGAGCCGGTGTAGGTGGCCCACAGCCCCTGGTCGGGCTGGGAGAGCAGCAGGTACTTGTGGTGCACGTAGGTGTCCTTGACGCCGTCGCCGTCGACATCGCGCCTGGTGTCGAAGACATCGACTCCGCCGCCGCGCAGGATCTGCTCGACATCGGCGGAGATGCCGTTGTGGTTCACCGCGACGTCCGCGCCCTGGCGACGCATGTCGACCAGCTTGCGGGCGAGATCTGCGCCACGCGAGTCGCCCCAGGTGTACATGCACACCCGGACGGTCGCGCCACTGGGTCGAACCTGGTCCAGCGCCTGCCACATGTCGTCGGTCGTGTGGTCGGTGCCCTCTCGGGGCAACAGCGTGCCCTGGTAGCTGCCGGACGCGAACCTCTCGTAGGGACTGGCCACCGGTTGGTCGGCCATCAGCTGTTTATGGAAGTCGACGTACTCGCGGTAGAGGTCAACCTCACCCACGACCGTGTACAGGTCGTTCCACAGTCGACTCACTCCGTGCTCGGCCAGGTTCGCGGAGCCGACCATGACCAGGTGGCGAGCCGTGCCCGCTGCCGAGAACAGGTAGAGCTTCACGTGCATGTGCCCGCCGCCCGAGGTGCGCGCCGTGCCTCGGGTGTAGGTCAAGTCGATGCCGGCCGAGCGCACCCGCCTCAGCAGAGGGCTCAGTGTCCGTTGCCGGCCGTCCACCACCACGTCGACGTCGACTCCACGGCGATGTGCGGCGATCAGCTTGTCGGCGGTGCTTCGCAGCGTGAGGTTGTAGGTTGCCACCCGGATGCGGGCGCCGCTCGGGCTAGCATCGATTGCCCGGTTCACGTGCGTGACGACCCGGCGCTGCGCGTCGGTGCCGCCCGTCGGGTTGCTGAAGACCGCTCCACTGGTGAACGTCGCGGGATCGGAGGTCTCGCTCCCAGCGGCAGCGGGAGGCGGGGAAGCCAGCCCTACGACCGCCGCGAGAACCTGCGCGGCAACCAGCGCGGCAACCAGCGCGGGGCCCAGGGTGACCCGTGCCACCCACGACCTGATCGGAGTCACCACCGAGCTCACCCTTCGCACACGCGTGATTGTGCCATGGGCTGGTCGCCGGTGCGGGTGCTCCGGCGGGTATAACAGCCACCACCGAAGACGTCCCGGGTGGAGGCACGATGAGCGAGCTGGTGCACTACGAGGTGGCGGACGCGGTGGCGACCCTGAGCCTCGACTCCCAGCGGAACCGGAACGCGCTGTCTCGACAGCTGGTCGCCGAGCTGTTCGCAGGGTTGGACCGCGCGGACGCCGAGGATGGCGTCAAGGCTGTGCTGATCCGCGCCGAAGGGCCGACGTTCTGCTCCGGGGCGGACATGTCCGAGGCGAGCCGGGACGGGATGGAGCACGCGGCCACAGTCCTCGTCGAGCTGCAGCGCCGGATCGCGTCGCTGTCGAAGCCGGTGGTGACCCGGGTGCACGGCAGCGTTCGCGCCGGTGGCGTCGGCATCGTGGCGGCTTCGGACATCGCGATCAGCGCCGAGTCGGCGACGTACGCCTTCACCGAGGTACGCCTCGGGCTCACCCCGGCCGCGATCTCGCTCAGCGTGCTGCCCCGGATGACCGACCGCGCCGCGGCACTTACCTTCCTCACCGGTGAAGTGTTCGACGCGACCACCGCCGCGGCAAGTGGCCTGGTCACCGAAGCGGTGCCCGAGGACCGGCTCGACGACCGGGTGGCCACGGTCTGCGAGGCTCTGGCCAAAGGCAACCCCCAGGGTCTGCGCGAGACCAAGCAGCTGCTCGGGCGTGCGTTGCTGGACCGGTTCGACGCCCGTGGTCGCGAGCTCGCCGAGCTGTCAGCGAGACTGTTCGGCTCACCGGAGGCCAAGGCAGCCATGCGCGCCTTCCTGGAGCGCAGGAAGTAGCGCCTGCCTGGTGAACGCGTATGCGAGGAGACGACCGAGTCGCGGCTGGGGCGTCCCCGATCTTTGGATAAGATGGACAACTTGCCAGAGCGCCCTTCTGGGCAAACTTCGAGCCAACGGTGATGCCACACATGTCTGTCGAGGTCGCCCGAGGCGACGTGGCGCAGCAGCAGATCGCCCACGAGCAGAGGTACGTCGACACGATCTACCGGCAGCTGGAGCGTTCGGCGAAGAACGCGGAGGCGTTGGCCCGGGAGGGCCACGGGCGCGGGCGGTTGGGCCACGAAGGGGGACTCGTCGAGCGCGACGCGATGGTCTTCCAGGCCGCCAAGCGTCTCGCCACGCTCAACGCCGCCCACGAAGGCCTGGTCTTCGGGCGGCTGGACCTAGCTGACGCGGACGAGCGACCCAGGTACGTCGGTCGGATCGGGCTGCGCGACGAGCACCGCGACTCGGTGCTGGTTGACTGGCGGGCACCGGCGGCTGCGGTGTTCTACCAGGCGACAGCGGCCGAGCCCCGGGGAGTCGTACGCCGTCGGGTGCTGCGGTGTGCTGGCCCGAAGGTGGTTGCGGTCGAGGACGACCTGCTCGACCCGGACAGTCCCGCCGCCGAGGCTCTCCCGATCGTGGGGGAGGGTGCCCTGCTGGCTCAACTGTCCCGGGCCCGCGACGCGACCATGCACTCGATCGTGGCAACGATCCAGGCCCAGCAGGACGATGCCATCCGGGCACCCTCGCGGGGGGTGGTGTCCATCTCGGGCGGTCCGGGGACCGGCAAGACGGTGGTGGCCCTGCACCGCGCCGCCTACCTGCTCTACTCGGACCGGCGTCGCTACGAGTCCGGAGGGGTGCTGATCGTCGGCCCGTCGGGCATCTTCATGCGCTACATCGAACGGGTCCTGCCGTCCCTCGGCGAGACCGCGGTGGCCCTGCGCTCGCTCGGCGAGGTGGTCGACGGGGTCAAGGGCGTCCGGCACGACGACCCGGGGGTAGCGGCCGTCAAGGGCGCCGCCAGGATGGCCGAGCTGATGCGGCGTGCGGCGCGGCAGCCGGTGCCTGAATCACCAGACGAGCTCCGGGCGTTCTACCGCGACGAGAACATCGTGCTGGGCCCTCGCGAGCTCTCCTCGCTCCGTCGGCACCTGCTCTCCCAGGGGAAGCGAAACCGGGCACCGATCCGGATCGCCTCGGCGCTCGTGGACCAGATGTGGCGACAGGTCACCGGAGAACGCGCCCTCGAGCGCGGGAAGGAGGAGTTCGCCGACGTCATGCTCGGCAGGCCCGACTTCGTGGGCTTCGTCGCACGCTGGTGGCCGCACCTCGACGCCACCGACGTCCTCGGCTGGCTTCGCGACCCGGGCCTGCTCGCCCGGCTGGCCGTGGGCGTCCTCTCCGACGAGGAGACCGCTCTGCTCGCGAAGTCGTGGAGCACCGAAGACGCCTGGTCGATCGAGGACGTTCCGCTGCTCGACGAGCTGCGCTACCTGCTCGGCGACATCGCGGTGCCCAGCGAGCCGGACGACGACCCGCTTGCGGAGCTGGCCGACGAGAGCTTTCGGGAGCTGACCACCCTGGGGGAACGCAACGACCGGACGCCGCGCACGGCCACCCGCACCGAGGACGACGGCTACGCGCATGTGCTGGTGGACGAGGCGCAGGATGTCAGCCCCATGCAGTGGCGGATGCTCGGGCGACGCGGCCGGGCCGCGAGCTGGACGGTGGTCGGAGACCCGGCCCAGTCGTCCTGGCCGGACCCGGAGGAGTCGTCGCGCGCTCGTGACGACGCGCTCGGTGAGAAGGCCCGCTACGACTTCCATCTGTCGACGAACTACCGCAACAGCAAAGAGATCTATCAGCACGCGGCAGCCTATGCAGCACGGTCCGGCCTCGACGCAGACCTCCCGGATGCCGTGCGCTCGACCGGTGTCGAGCCGGCGGCGCTCGAGGTGGACGACCTCGAGGCCGGCGTACGCGACGCAGTCGTCCAGCTCTCCGGCTCCGTCGAAGGCACGGTGGGGGTGGTGGTACCCACCTCCCGACGCAGCGAGGTGCAGGGCTGGCTCGGTTCCTCGCCCGCCCTGTACGCGGAGGTCGGCGGGCCCAACGCCCGGGTCAGCGTGCTGACCGGTATCGAGTCCAAGGGCCTCGAGTTCGACGGGATCGTCGTCGTGCAGCCGGCCGAGATCGAAGCCGAGTCCGTGACCGGGCCGGCCACCATGTACGTCGTACTCACCCGCGCTACCCAGCGGCTGGCCACCGTCGCGCTCCGCGGCTGAGCTTTCGAATTCCAGTCTTGTAGTTCCCGGCAACGGGTAGTGCGATTGCTGTTACGGGTGTGGACTGTGCGACAGCAGTGAACCGATGTTGCCTTGGAGGATCCCGTGCGTCGTGCTCTCCCCCGCCCGTTCGGCGCTCCGGCGGCGACCGTCGGCACCCTCTCGGTGATCGCCTCCTTGTTCGCCTCAGCCCCTGCAGCCGGACTTCCGGACACCACCGGCTCCGCCTCGCTGCCGGGCAGCTCGCTGTCGGTGACCGATTCCGGACCCCGGCTCTCACCCGGTGCCGCGGAGGCGGTGACCCCCGATGTCCGTGAGGTCGCGGTGAGCGAGGTGGGACCGGCCCGTCGGCCGGCCCTGGCCGCGAAGAGCGGGTCGATCCCGGTGGACGGCTTTGGGGTGGTCGGCGCGACCTGGCGTGGCGCAACGCCTCGGGGACTGAGGCTGGTGGTGCGCAGCCGAGACGGTGACGGCTGGTCGGCGTGGACCGAGCTGCACTGGAGCGACTCGACCGCTGAGGGCACCGAAGGCGCAGGCGGCCGCGGCGGCACCGACCCACTGGCCGTCGGCGAGGTGGACAGCGTCCAGCTGCGGGCCACCAGCGCGACCGGTCGCGCGCCGCGAGACCTCGAGCTGAGCGTGGTCGATCCCGGCAGTGGACCGCTCGACGACGGTGGGTCCGGGGCACTGACCACAGCCGACGGGAACCGGACGGCTGCCGCCGCGCGCGGATCCGGCGTCCCGGTCCTGCGCCCGCTGCGTCGCGACACCAAGGGAGTGCGGGCGCCCCTGCCCCGTATCCGCCTGCGGGCGGCGTGGGGCGCTGACGAGCGGATGCGGTCCTCGTCTCCGAGCTACGGCAGGGTCACCGCCGGGATCGTCCACCACACGGTCAACTCCAACGACTACTCACGCTCGGACGTGCCGGCGATCATCCGCGGAATCTACGCCTACCACACGCAGAGCCTCGGCTGGAGCGACATCGGATACAACTTCCTGATCGACCGGTTCGGCCGGAAGTGGGTCGGCCGGTACGGCGGTCCGCGCCGGGCCCTGGTCGGCGCCCACACCTACGGTTACAACCACCTGTCGACCGGGGTTGCGGCGATCGGCAACTTCGAGACGCGTCTGGCCCCGGACCGGATGAAGCGCGCCTTCGGGCGCCTGCTCGGCTGGAGGCTGGGCCTCGCCGAGGTCCGCGTCGGCGGACGCTACCGGTGGATGGAGGGTGAGCGGTTCCGGGCCATCAGCGGACACCGCAACGCCGGGCAGACCGCCTGCCCAGGCACTCACCTCTACCGCCGGCTTGACGGCATCCGCAGGGTCGCCATCGGCTGGCAGGAGCGCTGATCGAGCCTGCGGGCTCGGTCTAGTCGTGGCTTCCTCCACCAGCGCAGTGGGGAGTAGCGTCCGAACCGCCGACCCCAAGAGCAAGGTCGGTGGAGGGAGCTCGACATGTTCGTTCAGGTGATCCAGGGCCAGGTCGCCGATGCCGCCCGGATGCGGGCGCAGCTCGACAAGTGGGTCGCGGAGGTCGCCCCCGGAAGCACGGGCTGGCTGGGCAGCACGGCCGGGGTGAGCGACGACGGCACGCTGGTGGCGCTCGCCCGCTTCGAGTCCGAGGCTGCCGCACAGCACAACAGCGACCGACCGGAGCAGACGGCCTGGTGGACGGAGACCGCTGAGCTGTTCAGCGACGAGCCCCAGTTCCACAACAGCTCGGCGGTCGACGTGGACACTCCCGGCGACCCGTCTCGAGCCGGCTTCGTGCAGGTCATGCAGGGTCGCACCACGAACCCGGACCGGGCCCGAGAGCTGATGTCGGACGACTCGTTCGACTGGGCGAGCTTCCGCCCGGACATCCTCGGCTCGGTCTCGGTCGAGCACGACGGCGACGCGTGGACCATGGCGCTGTACTTCACCTCCGAGGAGGAGGCCCGCGAGGGCGAGAAGAAGGAGCCGCCCGAGGAGATCGCGGAGATGATGAAGGAGATGGACACCCTCAGCGTCGGCGAGCCCGTCTACCTCGACATCCGGGAGCCCTGGCTGTACGCACCCGGCTGAGCAGCCCCTGCCGGGGGTAGCGTGGCCGCACCATGACCGTGACCTCCCCGCTCGACGCGCGAGAAGCACTCGAGGTCATGGTGCAGCACGAGGCGTGGGCGGCGATCCGGTTTCGCGACTCGGCCACGCTCACCCTTGTCGGTGGCTCTCGCAGCGAGGTCGGCAGGCTGGCTGACGTACCTCTCGAGGAGGGTCCACCGGAGCCGGGTCGCAGGTTCGACCGGCTGTTGGCCATCCCCTTCCGGCAGGCCGCCGAACGTGGCTTCCAGGTCCACGACGACGACGCGCCGCTGACCGTCGTGCACCTCGAGTTCGAGGCCGAGGCCGAGCTCGCTGCGATCCTGGAAGCCCTGCCGGACGGGCCGATCGGGTTCAGGGACCGCGGAGGCTTCGAGACAAGCGACGACGAGTACGCCGCCATGGTGAAGACGGTCATCACCGACGAGATCGGTCGTGGGGAAGGTGCCAACCTCGTCGTCGCTCGGCACTACCGCGCGGAGCTGGAGGGCTGGAACCCCACCAAGGCGCTGAGCGTGCTCCGAAGGCTGCTGGAGCAGGAGCGAGGCGCGTACTGGACCTACCTGTTCTTCACCGGAGAGCGCTACCTGATCGGCGCCAGCCCGGAGCGTCACGTCAGCGTGCATGGCGGTGCCGTCCGGATGAACCCGATCAGCGGCACCTTCCGAATCGGTCAGACCACCGATCCCGCTCTGCGCAAGGCCCAGCTGCTCGACTTCCTCGCCGACGAGAAGGAGATCTTCGAGCTGTTCATGGTCGTCGACGAGGAGCTGAAGATGATGTGCGCCGTCTGTCACGAGGGCGGGCAGGTTCTCGGCCCCTTCCTCAAACCGATGGCGCACCTAGTGCACACCGAGTACCTGCTGGCCGGTCGCAGCGACCTGGACGTGCGCGAGATCCTGCGAGACACCATGTACGCGGCCACGGTGACCGGCTCACCGGTCGAGAACGCCTGCCGGCTGATCAAGCAGTACGAACCCGAAGGCCGCGGCTACTACGGCGCCGCGCTCGCCCTGCTGGGGCGCGACGGCGCAGGTCAGCCGACAGCGGACTCCCCCATCGTGATCCGCACCGCCGACGTGTCCGTGGACGGTCGGCTCACGGTGACGGCGGGAGCCACCCTGGTCCGCGACTCCGACGCTGCCTATGAGGTGGCCGAGACCCACGCCAAGGCCGCCGGGATCCTGAGTGCGTTCGGACTGGTCCCGCCTGCTCCCGACAGACCCGAGGGCGTTGCCGACCTGACTGGTGACGAGGACGTGCTCATCGCCTTGGCCACCCGGAACCAGAGGCTGAGCAGGTTCTGGCTCACCGACCAGGAGGGCGCGACGCCATCTCCTGAGGTCAAGGGCAGGTCTGTGGTCGTCCTCGACGCCGAGGACGACTTCGTGAACATGCTGCGCCACGTGCTCTCGGTGCTCGGCATGAGCACCACCGTCGTGCGCAGCGAGGACTATGTCGCCGGTGCGCTCGACGGATTCGATCTGGCGATCATCGGCCCCGGCCCGGGTGACCCGCGCGCGAGCGACGACGAGAAGATCGCCACGCTCGAGAGCGCGACTGACGCCTTGCTCGAGTCGGGCCGGCCGTTCCTGTCGGTGTGTCTCGGACACCAGGTTCTCTGCGGGCGCCTCGGGCTGGAGCTGGGCTTCAAGGACATCGTGTTCCAGGGGACCCAGTCGCGGGTGATGCTGGAGGGGCGCGAGGAGAACGTCGGCTTCTACAACACCTTCGTCGCCCGGGCCGAGCAGGGCCGGACGCTCCCGGACGGGGTCCGGGTGGCTGCCGACCCGGAGTCCGGCGACGTGCACATGATCACTGGCCCGCACTACCGGGGCGTGCAGTTCCACGCCGAGTCGATCCTGACCGAGCACGGCTACGACCTGATCCACGACCTGGTGCTCGAGCTGTTGGCATGAGCCCCCGCGTTGTGGTCGTCGACCACCACGACTCCTACACCTACAACCTCGTGCACCTCTTCGCGCAGGTGACCGGGAAGGTACCCGAGGTCGTCGAGCACGACGAGACGACCGCCGACGCCTTGCTGGCAAAGGGCTTCAGCCACATCGTGCTCTCCCCGGGACCTGGCCATCCCGAGAACGGCCGGGACTTCTCGGTGGGTCGCACGCTGCTCGTCCGGGCGGAGGTCCCGGTGCTCGGCGTGTGCCTCGGGCTCCAGGGGATGGTCTCGGTCTACGGCGGGCGCGTCGCACCGGTGCTGCCCGTGCACGGCGGTCTCGCCGAGATCCGGCATCACGGTTCCGGTGTGTTCTCCGGGCTGCCCCAGGGTTTCGCAGCGGTGCGCTACCACTCGCTGGCATGCGTCGAGCTCCCTGCGGTTCTCGAGGAGACCGCATGGTGCCTGAGTGGTGACGGCCGGGTGGTGATGGGCGTCGCCCACCGCGACCGGCCACAGTGGGGGGTCCAGTTCCACCCGGAGTCGATCCTCACCGAGCACGGCGCGGCGATGGTCACGAACTTCGTGGCGCTGGGGTGAGCACCCAGACGTCGGTGACGGATCCGGTCGCTCGCTTCGGTGAGCTGGCGGCGGAGCACCCGCGGATGTTCTGGCTGGACGGAGGGGGGTCCCGGGACTGGTCCGGCCGGAGGTCGCTGACCGGCTGGCTGGAGCACGGCGACGTGTCGTTGACCTACGACGCGGCTCGTCGCGAGGTGCGTCGCCACTGTGGCACCGCTGAGGAGGTCGTGGGTGAGGACGTGTTCGCCGTGCTCGCAACGGAGCTGGCCGGCGACGCAGGGGACCCGGAGGTCAGCTGGGTGGGGTACTTCGGGTACGCGGCGCGTCCCGACCTACCCGCACTGCTGGGTGAGCCGAGCCAGGTCCCGGACGCGGTGTGGATGCGCACCCGCAGCCCACTGGTCTTCGAGCACCCGCCCTCGGATGCGTCAGCCACTTCCGGTGCCCTGCCCCCCGGAGCGGCTGACGCGTCGGCGTGGGCGGAGTACGCCGAGGGGTTCGCGCGCGTGCAGGAGCAGCTCCGTCTCGGCAACTCCTACGAGGTCAACCTCACCTACCGCCGCGAAGTCGAGAGCGAAATCGACCCGGTGGGTGCCTACCTGCGGCTCAGGACGATCAACCCGGCCCCGTACTCCGGCTACCTGCAGCACCACGGCACTCATCTGCTCGTCGCGAGCCCTGAGCGGTTCGCGAGCGTCGACCGTCGCCGGTGGCTGGAGTCCAAGCCCATCAAGGGCACCACGCCGCGGGGCAGCACCTCCGAGACCGACCGGGCCCTCGCCGATGCGCTCCGGTCCGACTCGCGGTTTCGCGCGGAGAATCTGATGATCGTCGACCTGATGCGCAACGACCTGTCGATGGTCTGCGAGCCGGGCACGGTCAGCGTCCCGGCGCTGATGAAGGTCGAGTCCTACACCAGCGTGCATCAGCTGGTCTCCACCATCCGCGGTCGGCTCCGCGAGGGCATCGGGACCGTCGAGGCGCTACGCGCGCTGTTCCCCGCCGGCTCGATGACCGGCGCGCCGAAGCTTCGGACCATGCAGATCATCGAAGCCGTGGAACGGACGCCGAGAGGTGCCTACGCGGGCGCCTTCGGCTGGATCAGTGCCGACGGTCGGGCCGACCTCGGTGTGGTGATCCGGGCGCTCGTCGGCAGCCGCAACCGGGCGGGCGGGGCACCGTACCGCTATACGATCGGCACCGGAGGCGGCGTCACCGTGCGCTCGGAGGCGGACATGGAGTACGCCGAGACGCTGTGGAAGGCAGATCGGCTGCTCGCTGCCCTCGGGTGATCCGGCTCAGGAGGTCGCCGAGTCCGCGTCGCTGTCCAGCGTCGCGTCGACGGTGTCCGGCTCCCCACCGCGTACGACGGTGAGGGTGACCGCGTCTCCAGGGCGGTACCCGCGGATGGTGGCGACCAGGGACGAGGAGCCGTTGATCGGCTCGCCGTCGACGCGGGTCACCACGTCGCCGACCCGCAGACCGGCTTCCTCCGCGCCGGAGCCGTCGGTGACCTCCTCGATCCGGGCGCCGGTCAGCAGGCCGTTCTCACCGGTGGCGTCCGAGACCGACACGCCGAGCTGTGCATGCGTCGGCGTCTCACCAGCGCGCAGCTGCTCGACGATCGGCAGCACCTTGCCGAGTGGGATCGAGAAGCCGAGACCGATCGAGCCGCCCTCGCTGGTCGTGGACGAGGCGGTGCGGATCGAGGAGTTCACCCCGACGACGTCGCCGTTCATGTTGACCAGGGGACCCCCGGAGTTGCCGGGGTTGATGGATGCGTCGGTCTGGATGGCCGGGTAGGTGGTGGCTGTCGGGTCCACGCCGGGTGTCCCGACTGATACGGGGCGGTTCAAGGCGGACACGATGCCGCTGGTCACTGTGGCCTCGAGGCCGAACGGCGACCCGATCGCGACGACCTCCTCGCCGACGGCGAGGTCATCGGACTGGCCCAACGTCGCCGGGGCCAGGCCTTCGGCGTCTTGAGCCTGGATCACCGCGAGGTCGGTGATGGGGTCGGTGCCGAGGATCTCCGCCTCCGCGGTGGACCCGTCGTCGAAGCTGACCACGACGAGGCCGCCGTCGGCTGCGACCTCGACGACGTGGTTGTTGGTGAGGATCTCACCGTCGGAGCTCAGCACGATGCCGGACCCGGATCCCTGTCCCTGTTCTCCGCGTACGTTGATCTGCACCACCGACGGGAGCACGGAGTTGGCAACGTCCTCCACCGAGCCCGGCTCGGCAGCAGCGTCCTCGCGGTCCACGATGTTGGCGTCCTCGCCGGCACCGTTGTCCGGGTTCGGCTGGACGGTAGCCGTGCCGGTGGTCTCGTCCGACCCCACCGAGTCCAATGCCGAGTACCCCGCCGCGCCGGCGACACCGCTGAGGCCGCCGACGATGAGGGCGGCCACCAAGATGGCGGCGGTGAACCCTCCGCTGGGCTTGGCGCGCGCGGGTTGGTCCTGGCGGTCGTCCCAGCTGAAGTCGCGAGGCCCGTACGGCGGCTGACCGCCCGGGCCGAAGGTCGGGTCACTCATGTGCCAAGCATGCGTCGCGAACCTGAGGCACCACTGAGAGGGTCCTGCAACCGTGCCAAGAAGGCCTCAGCGGCTGGTCGGCACCGCTTCCGTCGTCGCCCGGTCGGCCGCGTCCGCCTGGTCGGGCGAGCCGGGAAGGCGCAGCCAGATCGCGGCGCCACCGGCCTCGTTGTTGCCGGCGCTCACCGACCCGCCGTGGCGCTCGACGACCTGTCGGACGATCGAGAGACCGAGCCCCGAGCCCGGCATGGTGCGCGACTCCTTCGAGCGGTAGAAGCGGTCGAAGACGTGCGGCAGGTCCTCATCGGCGATGCCGTGACCTTCGTCGTTGACCAGCAGTCTCCCCGCCCCGAGCTCCACACTCACCGTGCCCCCGGGAGGGCTCCACTTCGCTGCGTTGTCGAGCAGGTTGGTGATCGCCCGTTCCAGTGCACCGGACTCACCGGTCAGCCACCACGGCTCGGTGTGCACCACGAAACGCAGGGCAGGGGCTCGGCGTCGTACCCGGGTCACGGCGCGGTCGGTGATCTCGGCGAGGTCGACGCACTCCAGGGCCACCGGCATGGGTTCGTCGCGGGCCAGCTCGACGAGGTCCACGATCAGGTTGGTCAGCTCCTCGATCTGGAAGCGGACGTCCTCGAGCAGCTCCGCTCGTGAGCTTGGCGCCAGGCCCCCACGTTCGTTGGCCTGCCGCAGCAGGTCCACGTTCGTCCGCAGCGAGGTCAACGGGGTGCGCAGCTCGTGCCCGGCGTCCACCACGAGCTGGCGCTGGCGGTCACGCGATGTCGAGAGCGCCAGCAGCATCGCGTTGAACGCTGAGGCGAGACGAGCGATCTCGTCGCTGCCCTCGACGTCGATGGGCTCGAGCTGCTCGGTGCGAGCGATCTCCTCGGTGGCGTGGGTCAGCCGACGCACGGGCCGCAGACCGTTGCGGGCGACCACCCATCCGGCGAACGCGGCTCCGGCAACGCCGGCCAGCCCGAAGACGAGAAGCACCAGTCCGAGCTTCGCCAGCGTCCGGTCGTTGGGCTCCAGTGACTGCGCGAGCACCAAAGCGGTCCCGGACCCGGACGGCACGGCCACCACCCGGTAGCGGATCTCATCGGCGGTGACCGTGCGGATGGACGACTCGGCGCCTCCCTGTGCGACGTCGAGCTCAGGTTTGGCGAGTCGCAGCGTCGGACCACGGTCTGCACTGAAGTAGCGGCCACCGGCGGTGACGAAGACGATGCGTACGTCGGCTGCGCCGAGGGCCCAGGAGGGGATCTGCTGCGCACTCGCCTGGGTGAGTGCATTCGACCGTGCGGCTCCCTCGGCCCGGGCCAGCAAAGACTCGTCCAGTGTCTGCTGCATCTGCATCCGCACCGTCCAGAAGGCCGCAGCAGCGACGAACGCCACCGAGAGCCCGACCGCGATCGTGGTGAGCACCGCGACTCGGCTGGCGAGGGAGCGTCGGTAGTGCAGTCCCATCAGCCGGCCTTGAGCACGTAACCGATTCCGCGCACTGTGTGGATCAGCCGCGGCTCCCCGTCGGCCTCGGTCTTGCGACGCAGATAGCCGACGTAGACCTCGAGTGAGTTCGCGGTGGTCGGGAAGTCGTAGCCCCAGACCTCCTCCAAGATGAAGGAACGGTCCAGCACCCGCTTGGGCCGGCGCAGGAACATCTCGAGCAGCGCGAACTCGGTGCGGGTGAGGTCGATCGACCGGTCACCGCGGCGCACGTCGCGCGTGGCGGGGTCCAAGGACAGGTCGGCGAACGACAAGACCTCCTCGTCCTGCGCCTCGCCGGGCGCGACGTGCGTGCGCCGGAGCATCGCACGCAGGCGGGCCAGCAGCTCCTCGAGCGCGAACGGCTTGGTCAGGTAGTCATCCGCGCCGGCGTCGAGCCCCTCGACCCGGTCCCCGACCGAGTCGCGTGCGGTGAGCACCAGGATCGGCAGGTCGTTGCCCGCTGCACGTAGCGCCCTGGTCGTCTCGATCCCGTCGAGGCGCGGCATCATCACGTCGATGACCAGAGCGTCCGGCGGTGTGCTGCCGATGCTCGCCAGGGCCTCGGCGCCGTCGCCGGCGAGTCCTACCGAGTAGCCGTTGAACTCCAGCGATCGTCGCAGGGACTCGCGCACCGCGCGGTCGTCGTCGACGACCAGGACGTGGCGTGTGCTCGCGGCTGGGTCGTCACTGACGCTTGGGGGCACGCTCCTAGCGTGCCACCTCACCCTGAGATGCGCCTTAGAGCGCCACCCTGGCCGGAGACCTCAGCGCTTGGGGGTGGGCTTCCGGTTCTGGGCGCTCGAGCGCATCAACGCCGAAGCCAGCAACACGAGTACGGCGGCCACGGCGAGCTGGACCAGGAAGACCTGCCACCACACATCGAGGTCCAGTCCTTCGGCCAGGAAGCCACCGATGAAGGCTCCGACGATCCCGAGGGTGAACGTGAGGATCCAGCCGATCGCCTGTCGACCCGGGATGATCAGTCGGCCCAGGATGCCCAAGACGATGCCGGCCAGGATGGCGGTGAAGACGCTGCCGGTTTCCATGCGCCTGAGCCTATCGTCACCGGGTTGCGAACCGGGAGGCGACGGAGAGGAACACGTCGTTCCCGGCCTCCTCGCCGATGCTGACCCGCGCTCCCTCGTCCCCGAACGGGCGCACCATGACCCCGGCCTGGTCGGCGGCGGCCGCGAACTCGGCGGTGTGTCCGCCGGCGGGCAGCCAGACGAAGTTGCCCTGGGCGTCGGGCACCGGCCAGCCCTGTCCGCGCAGCGCCGCCACCACTCTCTCCCGCTCGGTGACCAGCGCGTCGACCCGCTTCAACAGCTCGGGCTCATGATCCAGCGAGGCGACCGCCGCGGCCTGGGCGATGGAGGAGACGCCGAAGGGCAGCGAGCACGCGCGTACCGCCGCAGCGACCGGTTCGGGCGCCACGACATAGCCGACTCGGAACCCCGCGAGCCCGTAGGCCTTGGCGAAGGTGCGCATCGCCGCGACGTTGGGCCGGTCGGCCACGAAGTCGACCGCGTCCAGCGGATCGTCGATCCGGACAAACTCTCGATACGCCTCATCGACGACCACGAGCACGTGTGACGGCACCCGGTCGAGGAACGTCTCCAGCTCGCGGCGACCGATCGCCGGCCCGGTGGGGTTGTTCGGGGTGCACACGACCACCACCTTGGTGCGGTCGGTGATCGCCTCGCCCATCGCGTCGAGGTCATGGCGTGCCTCCGCGTCGAGCGGCACCCGCACCGAGGTGGCACCGGTCACCGCGACCGCGATCGGGTAGGCCTCGAACGAGCGCCAGGCGTAGACGACCTCGTCGCCGCTCTCGCAGAACGCCTGCAGGAGGTGGTAGAGCGCCGCCACCGAGCCGGGCCCCGCCGCCAGCTGGGTGGTGGGAACCTGGAGCCGCTCACTGAGCGCCTGGTACAGCGCGGTGCATCCCATGTCCGGGTAGCGGTTCATCACCTCGGCTGCCCTTGCCGCCGCCTCCAGGACGCCGGGAAGCGGCGGGTACGGGTTCTCGTTCGACGACAGCTTGTAGGTCGACACACCCGCGCGCACGGCCGGCGGCCTGCCGGGCACGTAGGCAGGGATGTCCGCGATGGCTGAGCGAATCGCAGGGGTGCTCGGCTGCGTCGATGTCATGCCGCTCACCCTAATCACCGCCGTCGTACCGACAGGGGCAGCTGCGGGCCTACCTCTTACACTTCTGCGATGCGCCGCAACCCCGCGCTCGGCTTCGCCCTGGTGGCGACCGGAGCGTCGCTGTTCATCGTGAACGCCGGGGTGTCCCGGGTGGCACTGCGCGCCGGTGTCGACCCTGCCCCGTTGACGACCGTCCGCGTCACCGGGACCTTGGTCGTCCTGGTGCTGGTGACGGCGCTGTTCCGGCGGGAGGCACTGCGACCGCCGACCGGGCGGCTGGGCGTCTTGATGCTGGTCCACGGCCTGGTCGGGGTCGCCGCCTTGCAGTGGACCTACTTCGTCGCGATCGACCGGCTTCCCGTCGGGATGGCGCTGCTGCTGGAGTACCAGGCGCCGATCCTGGTGGCGCTGTGGGTCCGGCTGGTGCAGAAGGAGGCCGTTCGCAACCGGATGTGGGTCGGTCTCGGCCTTGCCACTCTGGGGCTCGCCGCAGCCACCGGGATCTGGCAGGGTGCCAGGTTCGACACGGTCGGTATCGTCGCCGGCTTCGCCGCCGCGGGATGCTTCGCGACCTACTTCCTCGTCGGCGAGCACGGGGTCGCGGCCCTGGACCCGCTGCGGGTGATCGTGTGGTCCTTCCTGGTGGCGACGGTCGCACTGAACCTGGTGGTGCCGGTGACCCGCGTCCCGGTGGAGCTGCTGCGTGAGCCGACCTCGCTGCTCGGGGCGCTGGGAAGCCATCAGGTCCCGGTGTGGGTGCTGCTGGCCTGGATCGTCGTGCTCGGCACCCTGCTGCCGTTCGGCGTCGAGCTCTTCGCACTGCGTCACCTGCGGGCCACCACGGTGACCATGGTCGCGATGCTGGAACCGGTCGGGGTCAGCGCACTGGGCTGGGTCTGGTTCTTCGAGCGCCTGGACGTGGTCGCCCTGATCGGCGGAGCCGCCGTGGTGGCCGGGATCGTGCTCGCGCAGTCCGCCCGGCGGGAGCACCTCGTCGTGGAGCCACCTCACCTCGCCTGAGCAGGCGCCTCCACGCGTTCTGGCAGTATCGGCGGCGTGAGCTCGAAGGCAGTGCTCCCCCCTCGGCGCACGGACGGGTCGACGTACCGCATCGCCGTGGTCTGCCTCGGCAACATCTGTCGCTCCCCGATCGCCGAGGTCGTGCTCAGCGACCGGCTCGCGCGCGCGGGACTTTCTGAGCGTGTCGAGGTGGTCAGCGCCGGCACCGGCGACTGGCACGTCGGGAACCCGATGGACCCGCGCGCCGCGGACGTGCTCTCCGCCCACGGTTACGACCCGTCGCGACACCGGGCCAAGCAGTACGCGCCCGCCTGGTACGACGGATGCGACCTGGTGCTTGCCATGGACGCGTCGAACCACGCCGACATCACCGCGATGCACGTGCCGGACGACCTCGATGCCAGCCGGTTGCGGATGTTCCGCGACTTCGACCCGGGCGCCGACGAGGCTGACCGTGACGTCCCGGACCCGTACTTCGGCGGAGAGGAAGGGTTCGAACCCGTGCTGGCGATGGTCGAGCGGACCGCCCGCGAGCTCGTCGGTCTGCTTCCTGCGCGGCTGCGCGAGGACTGAGATGGCGCGCGCGGGAACGGTGGCGAGGCGAGCCGAGGCGCTGCTCGGGAGCGCGGTGGTGGCGACCGCACCAGTGTCTGGTGGAAGCATCTGCACGGCCACCAGGTTGCGTCTGTCCGACGGGGCCTCGGCGTTGATCAAGACGCGGGCCCAGGCACCCGCCGACTTCTTCCCCAGCGAGGCGCGAGGGCTGCGCTGGCTGGCGTCCACCCGAGGCGCGGGCGTTCCCGACGTGCTCGCCGTCGAACAGGACTGCCTGATCCTCACCTGGGTGGAGGCGGGGCGGCCCGGCGCCGAGGCGGCCGAGGCCTTCGGGCGGGCGCTGGCGGTGACTCACCAGTGCTCCCCAGCCGTCTTCGGAACCGACTCGGGAGCCGACGGTTTCATCGGCATCCTGCCGATGCCGAACCGTGCCGCCGAGAGCTGGCCGCAGTTCTTCGCCACCCGACGGATCCTGCCCTACCTCAAGCTGGCGCGGGACCGGTCGTCGATCTCGGCCGAGGACGCAGCCGCCGTCGAGTCGGTGGTGCGCAGGATCGTCGAGCTCGCCGGCCCTGACGAGCCGCCGTCGACGCTGCACGGTGACCTGTGGGCCGGCAACGTGGTGTGGGCGCGCGACGGCCGTGTCTGGCTGGTCGACCCGGCGGCGCACGGCGGACACCGGGAGACCGACCTGGCGATGCTGACCCTGTTCGGGCTGCCGCACCTGTCCCGGGTGCTGGACGCCTACCAGGAGCTCACCCCGCTCGCGGAGGGGTGGGAGGACCGGGTGGCGCTGCACCAGCTCTTCCCATTGCTCGTGCATGCCTGCCACTTCGGAGGTGGGTACGGCGCGCGGGCCGGTGCGGCTGCCCGCTCCCTGCTCTGACTCGACCGGATCCTGCGACTGGAGCAGCGGCGCCCGTCAGGCTCGCTGGTCGCGCTCCATCGCGGCCGCCGCGTCCGCCTCGGCGGCGCTCTTCAGCCGGGCCAGCGTCGCAGTGATCCCGTGACGGTTCCGCTGCGGGAAGCGGAGTCCGGTGATGACCGCGCTCGAGATCGCGCCGTGGCGGGTGTAGTCGAACGACTCGGTCACCCGGGTGCCCCCGGCGACCGGTTCCAGCCGGTAACGCCAGCGATGCCCGCCGAAGTGCCGCCAGGCGATCAGTCGATCCTCCTCGAACTCCACCACCCGGTTCGAGATCTTGTAGGGCAGACCGAACAGCTTCATGCTGACGCCGAAGGTGGCTCCCTGGGACAGGCGCTTCGGTCCCTGGACCGTGTCGCGGACCGACCCAGAGCCGTCGATCCGGGGGTGCTGTCGGGGGTCCGCGACGATGGAGAAGACCACCGTTGGCGGCGCGCTGATCGTCGTACTTTCGCTGACGAGCTTGTCGGTCATGGCCGCCACCGTAGCCCTCGCCCGATTAGCCACCCCCGGCGCCCGGCCGGTACCTTGGGCACCAGGACCGGTGTGTCAGCGGTCACAAGCACAGCAGCGACTCGCTGCGGCGCAGCGCACCAACCCGCGCGTGTCACTCGGGCCGCAGGCTCCCAGCCGGTGCCGGAGAACCCGAGCACCGACGACCCAAGGAGTGCAGTTGAGCGAGAACCCACCCCTTCCCAGAGCCGGGGCCATCGGGCCCGACCTGGTCGAGGCGTTCGGGCCGTCCCAGGTCCACGGCGGCCCCGAGCTGGTCCAGCTGCTCAGTCCTGAGGGTGAGCGCGTCGAGCACCCGGAGTTCGCTCTCGACCTGGGCGACGACGAGGACGAGGCCATCAAGGGCTTCTACCGGGACATGGTGCTCACCCGCCGCATCGACACCGAGGCCACCGCGCTGCAGCGGCACGGCGAGCTCGGCATCTGGGCCCAGCTGCTCGGCCAGGAGGCGGCGCAGATCGGCTCCGGCCGCGCCCTCCTGCCGCAGGACTTCGTCTTCCCCACCTACCGCGAGCACGGCGTTGCCTGGTGCCGCGACATCGACCCGCTCCGGCTGCTCGGGCTGTTCCGCGGGGTCGACCAGGGCGGATGGAACCCGAACGACGGGAACTTCGGCCTCTACACGATCGTGATCGGGGCACAGACCCTCCACGCGGTCGGTTACGCGATGGGGATGCAGCGCGACGGGATCGTCGGCACCGGCGACGCCGAGCGGGACGGAGCCGTCGTGGCCTACTTCGGAGACGGCGCCAGCAGCCAGGGAGACGTGAACGAGTCGTTCATCTTCTCCTCGGTCTTCAACGCCCCGGTGGTGTTCTTCTGCCAGAACAACCAGTGGGCGATCTCGGAGCCGATCGAGCGCCAGTCCCGGATCCCGCTCTACCAGCGGGCGCTGGGCTTCGGGTTCCCGGGCATCCGCGTCGACGGCAACGACGTGCTCGCCTGTTACGCGGTGACCCAAGCAGCGTTGCGGCGGGCCCGTGAGGGAAGCGGGCCCACCTTCGTCGAGGCCTACACCTACCGGATGGGTGCGCACACCACCACCGACGACCCCACCCGCTACCGGCTCTCCTCCGAGCTCGAGCACTGGAAGCTGAAGGACCCGATCGCCCGGGTCAGGGCCTACCTCACCCGCAACGGCATCGTCGACGACGACTTCTTCACCGACATCGAGGGCGAGGCCGAGAAGCTGGGCGAACACCTCCGCGAGGGCTGCAAGGCACTCCCCGAGCCGAGTCCGTTGAGCGTCTTCGACCAGGTGTACGTCGACCAGACCCCCGAGCTCGCGGCACAGAAGGAGGGCTTCGCGGCCTACCTGGACTCGTTCGAGACCGCACCTGAGGGGGCGCTGTCGCGATGACGAAGATCACCTTGGCCAAGGGCCTCAACGCGGGACTCCGCGCGGCCATGGAGGCCGACCCGAAGGTCCTCATCATGGGCGAGGACGTCGGCAAGCTCGGCGGCGTCTTCCGGATCACCGACGGGTTGCAGAAGGACTTCGGCGAGGACCGCGTGATCGACACCCCACTGGCCGAGTCGGGAATTCTCGGGACCGCGGTGGGACTGGCGATGCGCGGCTACCGACCGGTCTGCGAGATCCAGTTCGACGGCTTCGTCTACCCGGCGTACGACCAGATCGTCAGCCAGGTCGCCAAGATCCACTTCCGCAGCCAGGGCAAGGTCCCGATGCCGATCGTGATCCGGATCCCGTTCGGTGGTGGCATCGGAGCCGTGGAGCACCACAGCGAGAGTCCTGAGGCGCAGTTCGCGCACACGCCCGGCCTCAAGGTGGTCACCTGCTCCAACCCGGTCGACGGCTACTGGATGATCCAGCAGGCCATCGCCTGCGACGACCCGGTGGTGTTCCTCGAGCCGAAGCGGCAGTACCACGCGGACAAGGCAGAGCTCGACGAGAGTCGGGAACCGGAGCCGTTGTTCGGCTCACGTGTGGTTCGCCAGGGCAGCGATCTGACCCTGCTCGCCTACGGGCCGATGGTGAAGACCTGCATGCAGAGCGCCGAGGCCGCCGCCGGTGAGGGGCGCAGCATCGAGGTGATCGACCTGCGTTCACTCTCGCCGCTCGACATGGACCCGGTGCTGGCCTCGGTGCGCAAGACCGGCCGCGCGGTCGTCACGCACGAGGCGCACGTCAACCTCGGCATGGGGTCCGAGGTCGCCGCGCGGATCACCGAGGAGTGCTTCTACGCGCTCGAGGCCCCGGTGCTGCGGGTCGGCGGCTTCGACACCCCGTATCCGCCGAGCCGGATAGAAGAGGAGTGGCTGCCCGACCTCGACCGGGTCCTCGACGCCGTCGACCGCTCGTTCGCCTATTGATCTGGCTGGTCGAGCCCAGCTGGCCGGCCGGAGCCCGCCGCGACCACTTGCAGGAGGAGTAGACACCACATGGCTGAGTACAAGCTTCCCGACGTCGGGGAGGGACTGACGGAGGCCGAGATCGTCACCTGGAAGGTCAAGGTGGGCGACACGATCAAGGTCAACGACATCGTCGTCGAGATCGAGACAGCCAAGTCGTTGGTCGAGCTCCCCTCGCCGTACGCCGGCACGATCGAGGCGCTGCTCGCCGAGGAGGGACAGACGGTTGCGGTCGGCACCCCGATCATCTCTGTCTCCTCCGGAGCGGCCTCGGGTGCGCAAGCAGACGCCGCGCCGGGCGCAGTGGACGCCGGCGCTTCCACGTCCGAGCCCGTCGGGACGAGCCCGGACGCCGCCGAGGAGCCCGAGCACAAGACCCTGGTCGGCTACGGTCCCCGGGCGGCGGGCACCAAGCGCCGTCCGCGCAGGGGCAGCGCCACCCCGCACTCACAGGCCGGAGAGGTAGCCCAGGAGCAGCTTCAAGGAGCCTTCACGCCCGGCCTCGAGCCGGAGCAGGTCGAGCCGGTGGAGGAGGCCGATGAGCCCGCGGTCCCGGCACGCAGCGCACCGAGCGGCAACGGTGCGCCGACCGCCGGTGCCGGCAGTGTGCTGGCCAAGCCGCCGGTGCGCAAGCTCGCTCGCGACCTCGGCATCGACCTGGCCACGATCACCCCGAGTGGCCCGAACGGGACGATCACCCGAGCCGACGTGGAAGCCGTGTCGTCAGCCGTCTCCAGCGAGAGGGCCGAGCCGACTCCGGTGAGCGAGCCCAGCGTCCGTCGCCCAGGGGAGCGCGAGACCCGCGAGCCGATCAAGGGTGTCCGGAAGATGATGGCCCAAGCCATGGTCGACTCGGCGTTCACCGCACCACACGTCACCGAGTGGGTGAGCGTAGACGTCACCAAGACGATGAGGTTCGTCGCCAAGCTGAGGTCGCATCGCGACTTCCGTGAGATCCGGGTCTCGCCGTTGCTGGTCGTGGCCAAGGCGGTCGCCCTCGCCGCGCGTCGTACTCCGGAGATCAACGCGACCTGGGACGAAGCGACGCAGGAGATCGTCTACAAGAGCTATCTGAACCTCGGCATCGCGGCCGCCACACCGAGGGGACTGGTGGTCCCCAACGTCAAGGACGCGGACCAGATGGGGCTGCGCGACCTGGGCTCGGCGATCAACGCACTGACCGCGACCGCACGCGAGGGTCGTACCCAGCCGGCCGAGATGAGCGGCGGGACGTTCACGATCACCAACGTGGGCGTTTTCGGTGTCGACGCGGGCACCCCGATCATCAACCCCGGCGAGTCCGCGATCTTGTGCTTCGGGGCAGTGCGCAAGCAGCCCTGGGTGCACAAGGGCCGCATCAAGCCTCGCGACGTCACGACGCTGGCGCTGTCCTTCGACCACAGGATCGTCGACGGTGAGAAGGGCTCCCGCTTCTTGGCCGACGTGGCCGCGATCCTCGAGGACCCGGCGAGCACGCTTCTCTACTGAGTGCCCACCCGCTGGCCGAGACGTCGATAGCGCTGGTAGCGGCGCTCGACGAGCGTGTCGCGATCCAGGCCCATCAGTGCCGCCAGCTCGTAGCGGAGCACCGCCCCGAGCCTCTCGCAGAACTGCTCGGGCTCGTCTGCGGCGTCGGGTCGCTCTGCGACGATCCGGTCGACGATGCGGGCTCGCTGCAGGTCCAGCGACCGGATGCCCTGCGACCGAGCCATCTGCGGGGCGTGCTCGAGGTCACGGTGCACGATGGCGCTCGCCCCTTCCGGCGGCAGCGGCGACAGCCACGCGTGCTGAGCCGCGACCACTCGGTCGCTCGGCAGCAGTGCCAGCGCACCGCCACCGTTGCCCTCCCCGAGCAGCAGCGTCAGCGTCGGCGTGTCCAAGGTGACCAGGTCCGCGAGGCACCTGGCGATCTCACCGGCCAAGCCGCCTTCCTCCGCCGCTACCGAGAGCGCCGCGCCAGGGGTGTCGATGACGGTCATCAACGGCAGCCTCAGCTCGGCTGCGAGGCGCATTCCGCGGCGCGCCTCGCGCAGTGCGCCTGGTCCCAGCGGGTGCGCCGTCGTCTGGCCGCGGCGGTCCTGTCCGAGGAAGACGCACGGGGACCCACCGAAGCGCGCAAGGGCGATCAGCAGGCCGGGGTCCGACTCTCCCTGACCGGTTCCGTGGAGCGGGATCACGTCGGTGGCGGCGTTCCGCAGCAACCTGCGCACGCCCGGGCGGTCGGGCCGACGAGATCGAGTGACCGACTCCCAGGTGTCCACATCGGCGATGTCGCCGTCCTCCGGGTCCGGGATGTCGCCCAGCTCGGCCCGCGGACTGAGCAGGACGGTGAGGGCGCGGTCGAGGAGGTCGGCGATCTGCTCCGGTGGTACGACGGCGTCGACCAGCCCGTGGGAGTAGAGGTTCTCCGCCGTCTGCACGTCGGGCGGGAACGGCTTGCCGTACAACGCCTCGTAGACGCGTGGGCCGAGGAAGCCGACGAGTGCTCCCGGCTCCGCGACGGTCACGTGGCCCAGCGAGCCCCACGACGCCATCACTCCGCCGGTTGTCGGATGCCGCAGGTAGACCAGGTAAGGAAGGCCCGAGGTCTTGTGTGCCGCGATCGCCGAGGAGATCTTCACCATCTGCACGAACGCGAGCGTTCCCTCCTGCATCCGAGTGCCCCCGGACACCGGCGCCGCCAGGAGGGGAAGTCGCTCACGGGTAGCACGCTCGACGGCCGCCACCAGCCGCTCCGCTGCCGAGACTCCGATCGAGCCCGCGAGGAAGCCGAACTCGCAGGCGACCACGGCAACCCGCCGCCCGCGCATCCGGCCCTCACCCGTGACCACGGACTCGTCGAGGCCGGTGCGTTCGCGGGCTGCGTCGAGAGCGGCGGCGTACTCCGGTGAGACTGGTGAGACTGGTGCGAGCAGCGGCGGGCTGTCCCAGGACGTCCACGAGCCCTCGTCGAGCACCAGGTCGATCAACTCGGTCGCGGCCAACCGGTCGGTCATCGAGCACGCCTCACCGAAAGATCAGACCACAGGTCAGCTGTTGGGAGGTGGGGGGCGCCCGGCCGGAACCCCAGTCCCCGGCCGGGCGCGCCCCCCGCTCGTAGGCCCCCCTCAGCGCCGCCGGACGCACCTGCTCAGGTCGAACGCGACGACGACTGCCGTGGTGGTCCTCGCGACGCCCGCGCGAACGTCGCGGGACCCTGGGAACATGTGCTCTCCTACTCGCTGCTGGTCCTTGGCTCAACGAGCGACTGCGGCGTAGGTCACGCCTGTTCGTCGAGCCAGGCACGAACCGACTCGTCATGCTCACCGAGCAGCGGCGGAGCCAGGTGCTTCTCGCGGGCTCCCGAGTAGGCGTTGTCGTCGAAGCGCAGCGACGGCCCCGGAAGCTGGAGCGAGCCCAGTGAGGAGTGGTGCACGTCGATCAGCAACCCCTGTGAGCGGGTCTGGTCCCAGCCGTACACCTCGTCGATCGAGCGCACCTTGCCGGCCGGGATGCCGGACTCGGCCAGCTTGGCGAGCCACGGCTCGGCATCGTCGGCAGCCAGCGCCCGCTCCATCGCTGCAACCAGGTCTTCGCGGTGGCCGACGCGCGACCGGTTCGTAGCGAAGCGGTCGTCGTCGATGCCGAGCAGGCCGGACAGGGCGTGCCACTGGTTCTCGTTGCCGCAGGCGATCTGGATCGGTGCGTCGGCGGTGTGGAACAGACCGTACGGTGCGATGGACGGGTGATGGTTCCCCGCTCCATGCGGGACCTCTTCGGCGACCGTCCATCGGGTGCCCTGGAACGCGTGCACCCCGACCACGGAGGCCAGCAGGCTGGACCGGACCACTCGGCCACGACCGGTGTGCTGCCGCTCGTGCAACGCCGCGAGGACGCCGTAGGCGCCGTTCATCCCGGCCAGCAGATCGGCGATCGGCACCCCGACTCGCGTCGGCTCCTCCGGCGAGGGACCGGTGATCGACATCAGCCCCGCCTCGCCCTGTGCGATCTGGTCATAGCCGGCGCGCCCGCCCTCGGGACCGTCGTGCCCGAAACCGGTGATGGACAAGATCACCAGGCGGGGGTTGATCTCGTGCAGTCGCTGCACCGAGAAGCCGAGCCGGTCCATCACACCGGTGCGAAAGTTCTCCATCAGCACGTCGGCCTTCTCGACGAGCCGCTCGAGGAACTCCTTGCCGGCTTCGCTCTTCAGGTCCGCGGTGACCGACTCCTTGTTCCGGTTGCAGGACATGAAGTAGGTCGACTCCGGGCTGTCCTCGGGTCCGACGAAGGGAGGGCCCCACGATCGGGACTCGTCGCCGCCGGCAGGCGTCTCGACCTTGATCACCCGGGCTACCAGGTCGCCGAGCATCATGCCTGCGTGCGGTCCGGCGAGGGCGCGGGTCAGGTCGACGACGACCAGGTCGGAGAGCATCGCCTGAGTCTAGGCCGTTGAGATGGGGCCCGCGCCGGTTGAGATGGGGCCCGCGCCGGTTGAGATGGGGCCCGCGCCGGTTGAGATTGGCCGCGGGACGGGTTGAGATGAGGTCATGACAGCCCCCTCCCACGCGGCGGTCCGGGCGTTCGGTGTGCGCCAGGAGGCGCTACGGCGCCTGCCGGGCGGGCAGGGCCATACCTGGACCGACGGACGCCTGGTCCTGAAACGAGTGGGCTTCGCCCCGGAGCACGCCTGGGTGTGCGAGGTGTACGCCGCCTGGGACGACAACGAGGTACGGGTCCCGGAGCCGGTGGTCCCTGAGGGGGCAGGCGAGGTGCGCTGGTCGGCCGACGGGTGGGGGGCACATGTCCTCGTGCCGGGACGCGACGTCGAGCTGCCGCGGGAGCTCGACCGGGTCAAGGAGGCCAGCAGGGCCTTCCACCGCGGTGTGCGCGACCTGCCCAGGCCGCAGTTTCTGCAGGCGCGTGACGACCCGTGGGCACTGGGCGACCGGATCGCGTGGGAGGGTGCCGAGGCCGAGGGGGACGCCGAGACTCTCGAGATCATCGACCGGCTGCGGATCCATTTGGGACCTGTCTCGAGTCCGTCCCAGATGATCCATGGCGACATCTTGCCCAACGTGCTGGTCGCGGACGGGCTCGCTCCCGCCGTGATCGACTGGCCGCCGTACTTCCGGCCGGCCGAGATGGCCGATGCGATCGCGGCCACCGATGCCGTGACTTTTCGCGGTGCGCCGCTGAGCCTGCTCGACGAGTGGGCTGAGGGCGAGGACTGGCACCAGCTGCTGATCCGCTCACTGCTGTACCGTCTCGGGCCGACCGGCTTCTTCGCGTCCCGCAACCGGCTGCTCGGCGCACTGGTCACCCACGTCGAACAGGTGCGGCCGGTGGTCGACGCCGTACTGGCCCGCTGAGTGATGCCCGCGGCTGCCCGTCGACAGCGGGTGACGGCTCGTCTGCCTGTCGGTAGCTTTTCGCCGCGCCACGAAGTCGGTGAGCTCGAAGCCTCCCGCGCGGAGAAGTCGGCGGGGCTGCGGCACGTATCCCAGGTCGTACTCGGCCATGTCGTCGACCGGATCAGCCGATGGCTCGCACAGACCCCACGTGCACCGCGCATAGAAGCTGCGGCGGACCGTTACTCGTCCTCGAACAGCACGCCGCGGATCTCCCTGCTTCGTCCGACGAACTCAGCCACGACCACGTCGTCTCTGCGCACCACGACGTCGTACCTGCCGTCGCGACCTTTTCGCTCACGTTCCTGCGCCTCAGCGACCAGCAGCTCGCCGAGACGCGTCGGCGCGAGGAACGTGATCTCGCAGAGGCTGGCCACCGTGCGCCGGTTGTAGGTGTTGCACGCGAACGCGAACGCCGAGTCTGCGAGCGCGAACGTGAAGCCGCCGTGCCCGATGCCGTGACCGTTCACCATGTCCTCGCGGACCACCATCTCCACCGTGGCCCCACCGGGAGAGACGGCAGTGATCCGCATGCCCATGGCCTGGCTGGCACGGTCACCGTCCCACATCGCCGCGGCGCACCTGCGCGCCTTCTCCGCGGGCGTCATCGCAGGTCCTTCTCCATCATCGACAGCAGGTGCGTCCCATCGCCGCGCCGTCCGATCTCCTGGTACCCGCGACGCTCGTGAAAAGCGAGCGAGACCTCGTTGCGCGGCACGAGGTTGACCTCCAAGGTGAGCCGGTCGTACTTCGCCGCAACAGCCTCGATCTCGACGTACACCCGACTCGCGAGTCCCCGGCGGCGGAACCGGTCGTCGAGAACGATCCGGTCCAGGTAGTAGAACCGCTCCCCGAAGCGGTCGGCGAACCATCGGTAGTTCTCCGAGTCGTACGTCGAGCCCGGTCCGAAGGTGACGACGAACCCGGCGAACTCGCCCGCAACGTCGATCACGTCGAACCGGTCGGCGGTCGCGTCGAGGTCGCGCAGCCGGCCGGTGTCCATCGGGGCGAGCGCCTCGACGTTGTGGTGGTTTAGCCCCAGCACCAGGTCGACGTCCTGGTCCTGGATCCGGCGCAGTATCGACACCTACTCACCTTCGCACGTGGGCCGATACGTCCGCCCTCCAGCAACGGCACGGTGGGACGGCTTGACACCCCATGACGGCTGAGCGGATCGTGTGCACCCAGGGCGGAGGTGAGGTGGTGCCGGTCCGGACCGAGACCATCGACAAGTGGGTTCGCGCGTTCGTGGGCGAGACCGCGGTCGTCGACAGCCGCGACCCGGTGCTGTTCTGGGAGGAGTCGTTCCCGGTGCCGGCGTACGCCTTCGCCGAGACCGACCTGCGCAAGGACCTGCTGCGACCATCGCAGGATGAGCCAGGCGACGTGTCATTCTTCTTCGGACCCAAGGGTCCGGTCTCGCAGTGGTACGACCTGGAGGTGGACGACCGTGTGGTCCGCCACGTCGCCTGGACCCGGGATGACCCTGCCTTGGAGAACTTGGTCGTGCTGAGCTGGCAGCCTGGGCTGATCGACCATTGGCTGGAGGAGGACGAGGTGGTCCGCGGGCATCCGCGGGATCCGCACAAGAGGGTCGAGGCGGTCGCGAGCCGACGGCGGGCGGTCGTGGCTCTCGACGGGGTCCCCCTGGCCGAGAGCGACCATCCGGTCCTGCTCTTCGAGACCGGCCTGCCGACGCGCTACTACCTGCCGCGGCAGGATGTGCACTTCGAGACGCTGGTGCCGAGTGAGAACCACAGTCTGTGTCCCTACAAGGGCGAGACGAACCAGTACTGGAGCACTGTGGGGCCGCCGCAGGTGCGCAACGTCGCGTGGTCCTACGCGTCACCGCTGCCGGCTGTGGGGAAGGTGGCGGGTTTGGTCGCCTTCTACAACGAGCTCGTGGACATCACCCTCGACGGTGTCGCGCAGGAACGGCCGGAGTCGCCGTTCAGCCGGGCCGAGTGGCGGCCAGGCTCGTAGCGCCCACCAGCACCGCTGTGTGACAGACTGGCGAGAATCCTGCAGTCGAGCGTCATACCGGCGACCCCCGGAGGAGTCTTATGAGTCACGAGCTCTTCGAGCGCCACCGCGAAGTCCTGGAGCAGGCGGTGGCGGCCACTCGGTCCAGAGAGTACTTCTCTGCCTACAACGAGAGCCCCAGTCCGCGGGTCTACGGCGAGAGCGCGGCGGCCGAGGGGAAGCAAGCATTCGAGGCACTCGCAGGCACCACCTTCCCGCTGACCACCCCCGGCGCCGACGGCACGGTCGCGACCGAGAAGTCGCCGTTCGGCTTCACGCTCGACGTCTCCTACCCGAGGGTGACCGAGTCGGGGGTCGACGAGCTGGTCACCGCCGCGGGCGCCGGGCTCAAGGCGTTCCGCGACGCCGGGCCACACGCGCGGGTCGGCGTCTGCCTGGAGATCTTGCACCGCCTGCACGGACGCGTCTTCGAGCTCGCGAACGCCGTGCAGCACACGTCGGGTCAGGCCTTCGTGATGGCCTTCCAGGCCGGTGGCGCACATGCGCTCGACCGAGCACTGGAGTCGGTCGCCTACGCCCATGAGGAGATGACTCGCGTCCCGCGGACGGCAGTCTGGGAGAAGCCGGCCAAAGGCGAGCCGCTGCGGATGGAGAAGACGTTCACCCCGGTGCCCCGGGGCCTCGCACTGGTCGTCGGCTGCAACACCTTCCCCACCTGGAACTCCTGGCCGGGGTTGTTCGCGTCCTTGGCATGCGGCAACCCGGTGATCGTCAAGCCGCACCCCGGCGCCGTGCTCCCGCTGGCGATCACCGTGCAGACCGCACAGCAGGTGCTGGCGGAGCAAGGCTTCGACCCCAATCTGGTCACGCTCGCCGCCGAGGACCCCGCGGATGGCTTGGCGAAGACCCTCGCGTTGCGGCCTGAGGTGCGGCTGATCGACTTCACCGGGTCGAACGCGTTCGGTGACTGGCTGGTGGAGAACGCTCGGCAGGCCACGGTGTTCGCCGAGAAGGCGGGCGTCAACACCGTGGTGGTCGACTCAACGGACTCGTTCAAGGGTCTGACGATGAACCTCGCCTTCTCGTTCGCCCTCTACACGGGCCAGATGTGCACGGCGCCGCAGAACATCTACCTGCCCGGCGACGGCATCGAGACCGACGATGGGCACAAGAGCTTCGCGGAGGTTGCTGCGGGCATCGAGGCCGCGCTCGGGAAGCTGCTCGGCGATGACGCGCGCGCCGTCGAGCTGCTCGGTGGCGTGGTGAACGAGGGCGTGCTCTCGCGGCTGGCCGATGCGCCATCGCAGGGCGAGGTGCTCGTCGCCTCGCGCGAGGTGCGGCACCCGGCGTACGACGACGCGGTGGTTCGGACCCCAGCGCTGATCGGCTTGGACGCGAAGGACGCAGACGTGTACGAGTCGGAGTGCTTCGGACCCGTGGCATACCTGATCCGGACGACGGGGACCGCGGAGTCGATCGACCTGTTCCGGAGCACCGTCATCGCGCACGGTGCCATCACCGCGTCCGTTTACAGCACCTCGAGCGAGGTGGTCGAGTCCATGCGGGATGCGGCGCTCGACGCCGGGGTGGCGCTCTCGGAGAACCTGACCGGCCAGGTCTTCGTCAACCAGTCGGCGGCATTCTCCGACTTCCACGGCACCGGCGCCAACCCGGCAGCGAACGCGTCGTTCACCGACGCCGCCTTCGTGGCCAACAGGTTCCGCGTCATCCAGTCGCGTCGCCACGTCTGATCCCCCGAGAAGCCGAGAAGCCGAGAAGCCGAGGACCGAGCGGCGCGACCCGCACCGGCAGGCAGCTCGGCTCAGGGGAAGTGGACCCCGGTGGCCTGCTCGGAAAGCGCCCACAGCTTGGCGGCCAGCTCTTCGTCGCGGGCCGCGCTGGTCGTGCCGACCACGACAGGCAGGCCACGCACCTCGCCCGGACCGCTCGGACCGAGGTAGCTGCCTCCTGGCAGGCCGGGCGCCGTCGCGGCCATCAGCTGTGGCAGCGCTCCCTGTGCCGCCGACTGTCCGAGCAGCCGGGTGACAGCCTCGATCATCGTGCCGGCCGGGCGGCGCCCGCCGCCGAGGCGGTCGCCCTTGACGAGGTCGGTCGAGGCGTAGCCGGGGTGGGCTGCCACCGACACCACAGGTAGCCCCCGAGTACGAGCGCGACGGTCCAGCTCGAAGGCGAAGAGCAGGTTCGCCAGCTTCGACTCCGCGTAGGCGCCCCACTTCCGGTAGCGACGATGCGGCTCGCGCGGGTCACCGAGCGGCACCGAGCGCGCCAGCTGGTGCGCGATCGAGGACACCGTCACCACCCTGGCGTCGCCGGAGGCGACAAGCTGGGGGAACACGAGGCCAGTGAAGGCGAACGGGCCAAGGTGGTTGGTGCCGAGCTGCAGCTCGAAGCCGTCGACCGTGCGCCTCTTCGGGGTCGCCATGACGCCGGCGTTGTTGACCAGGACGTCGATCGATCCGTAGGCCGCCACCTCGTCACTGGCTCGGCGCACCGAGGAGAGATCGGCCAGGTCGAGGACCAGCGGCTGTACCTGTGCCTCCGGAAGGGCGCCGCGTACCTCCACGACCGTCTTCCCGAGCCGGGACTCGTCTCGTGCCGCCATCACCACCTCGGCGCCCCTGCGCGCCAGCTCGAGGGCCGTGCACTTCCCGAGCCCCGCGGTGACCCCGGTGACCAGGGCGCGCTTGCCGGCCAGGTCGGGCATGTCATCGACGGTCCACGCCGTCGAGCTCATCTGGTCAGGGCCATGTTCGCCAGAAGCCGACGCCCGAGGTCCGGGTCCCCGCTCACCGAGACATCGGCGTTCTCCGCAGACGCTCGGCCGCCCGCCAAGACGAGGTATGTCTCCGCATCCATCCGCAACGTGACGGTCGGGTTCTCGACCGGAGAGGTGGTGACCACCGCGCGACCCTCGGCACTCATCTCGACCGCGAGATGGACCGGGTGCAGACCGGTCACGTCGAGCACGACGGTCGTAGCCTCAGGCGGGCCGACGCGCTTGCCGACCACGTAGGGAAAGCCCGCGGTCAGCACCCGCAGCGTGTGCGCGGCAGCGGGACGGTTCATCCCGCCTGGCCGACCGAGCGCACGCCGGATGTCCTGCTCGTGCATCCACACGTCTACGACGCGGTTGCGAAGCAGGGTGTCCCAGTCCCACGACACCCCGGCAGGTGTGATCGGCGGGGTTCCGGAGCCGTCGGTGGGTGGGTGCTCGCGTAGCTCTGCTGCTCGCACACCGGCCACCCGCTCCAGCTCGTCGACGAGCTCGGCGTTCTCCAGCGACTCACGCGCGACCCGTCCGGCCTCCGTGTGCCGGCCAGAGGGTGCGGTGAGGTGCTCGAGCTCGGGCACCTCCACGGGAACCTGCTCGGCACCGCTCAGCTCGGACTCGAGGTGTGCCAAGTGCGCCGCCACGGCGCGCACGTCCCATCCGGGCAGGTCGGTCGGTCGCGACCACTCGTCGTCGGTCAGGTCACGAAGCAGCGCCACGACGTCGTCGACCGCGCCCTGCCAGGTCTCGACGTACTCGGAGAGCCGTTCACGGTCGGTCGTCATGCACGCACAGTAGTGGGCACGAAGCCGCGCTCCGTGCCCACCGGTGAAGGTCGGATCAGTACCGAGGTCCGTCGTCGTACCGTCTTTCCTCGACCACGCGGCTGCGACGCTGCTGGTTGACGATGAGCGCGAGGATGATGGCCAGGACGCCGACGACCAGCAGGATCCAGCCGAGTGTGGCGTCGTCGACCCCAGCGATGTCGAACTCGATGACGCCGAGGACCAGGATCAACCCGGCGACCAGGAGCACGATCCCTAATCCGATGCCCATGCTTGACTCACTTCCTCTGGGGGACAGCGTGCGTTCCAACGGTAGCGCGCTGGCGTCGTGCCGTCGTGCACCTCGACGGCGGCGCGAGTGAGGGTGTCTGCGGGGGCACGCCCTCGCGCTAGAAGGCCTCCTCGGCCAGATCCATCAACGACAGGTCGGTCGACTCGGCGAGCGCGCGTTCGGCGGAGATCTTCGGCAGAACGTTGCGGGCGAAGAACTGGGCGGCTGCCACCTTCCCCTCGTAGAACGACTTGTCCGCCAGCTTCAGCACACCGCCGAGCCTCCCGAGCGCGACCTCGGCCTGGCGCAGCAGCAGCCATGAGCAGATCAGGTCGCCGAGCGTCATCAGCAGGCGGCTGGTGTTCAGCCCGACCTTGTAGATGTTGCGCCGGTCGCCGGCCTCGGTGTTCGGGTCGGCTGACATCAGCTGCTCGACGAGCGTGCCCACGATCGCCTGGGTGTCCTCCAGCCCCTTCGCGAGCAGGCGCCGTTCCTCCTTCAGCCGACCTCCCGAGGCCGCGGAGTCGGGTTCGTCCTCGATGAAGCTCTCGATCTCGCGGGTGAGATGACCCAGGGCGTGTGCCTGGTCCCGGACGATCTTCCGGAAGAACAGATCCTGTCCCTGGATGGCGGTGGTGCCCTCGTAGAGGGTGTCGATCTTCGCGTCGCGCACGTACTGCTCGATCGGGTAGTCCTCCAGGAAGCCCGATCCTCCGAAGGTCTGCAGCGACTCTGTCCCGAGCAGCACCCAGGACCGCTCCGAGCCGTAGCCCTTCACGATCGGCAGCAGCAGGTCGTTGACCCGCTCCGCCAGGTCGTCACTTTCTCCGGTGTGCTCGGCGATCTGCACCCGGTCCTGCCAGGTGGCGGTGTAGATCACCAGCGCACGGAGTGCCTCGGCGAACGACTTCTGGGTCATCAGCGAGCGGCGTACGTCGGGGTGGTGGGTGATGCTCACCCGCCGCGAGCGCTTGTCCGCGGCCTGGGTGAGGTCGGCCCCCTGGACGCGGGTCTTGGCGTAGTCCAGGGCGTTCAGGTACCCGGTCGACAACGTCGCGATCGCCTTGGTGCCGACCAGCATCCGGGCGTTCTCGATCACCTGGAACATCTGGGCGATCCCGTCGTGCACCTCGCCGAGCAGCCAGCCCTTCGCGGGCTCGCCGCCGCCGATCGCCGGGTCTCCGAAGGTCAGCTCGCAAGTGGTGGAGACCTTGATGCCCATCTTCTTCTCGACGTTGGTGGCGTAGACACCGTTGCGCTCCCCGGTCAGCTCGCCGGACTCGAGGTCGAAGTGGTGCTTGGGTACGACGAACAGCGACAGGCCCTTGGTGCCGGGTGCGCCTTCGCCCTCCACTCCGACGGGTCGGGCGAGGACGAGGTGGACGATGTTCTCGCTCATGTCGTGCTCGCCGGAGGTGATGAAGCGCTTCACGCCCTCGAGGTGCCAGGAGCCATCCGCCTGTTGTCGCGCCCGGGTGCGTCCGGCTCCGACGTCGGAGCCGGCGTCGGGCTCGGTGAGCACCATCGTGGCTGCCCAGGCACGGTCGATCATGTGCTGGGCGATGCGCTTGTCGCGGTCGTTGCCGTTGCGGTGCACGATGTGCGCGAAGTTCGGGCCGGTGGCGTACATCCACAGCGGCGGGTTCGCCCCCAGCACCAGCTCGGCGACTGACCACACCAGCGAGGACGGCGCCGGCTGTCCGCCGAGCGCGCTGGGTAGCTGCAGCCGCCACCACTGTGAGTCGATGAACGCCTGGTAGCTCGCGGCAAAGCTCGGCGTCATCGTGACCGTGTGGGCCTGCGGGTCGTAGCGCGGCGGGTTCCGGTCCCCGTCCTGGAACGACGCGGCGAGGTTCTCACGGGCAAGCCGGTCGACCTCGGCGAGGATTGAGCGGGCGGTCTCTGCGTCCACCTCGTCGAACAGCCCTCGCCCGAGGATGTCGTCGCGGCCGAAGACCTCGAAGAGGTTGAACTCGATGTCGCGGAGGTTGCTCTTGTAGTGGCTCACGTCGTCCCCTCGGCCCAGGCCTACTGGTCGGTAACATCAGTATGCTACTCGCCGGTAGGTCTGGCAACCAAGGTGCCGGGACGAGCGTGTCCTGGCACGTGCGGGCCGCCGACACGCGAAGTAGACCAAGTCAGTTGACTTAGGTATGCAGGACTCCTACTCTTTCGCTACTGAGTCAACTAAGTAGATAGAGAAAGTGGTCGCTGGAGGGAGCGGCCACTATCTCTGCTCTCGCGAAAGGGTGCACCGGATGCGCAACCTCATCGTCCTCGGGTTTGTAGGACTGCTCGCCCAGCTGATCGACGGATCACTGGGCATGGCCTACGGCGTGACCTCTTCGACGCTGCTGCTGGCCACTGGAATCGCGCCGGCCGCCGCGTCGGCCGCGGTCCACTTCTCCGAGATCGGCACCACGTTGATCTCCGGGATCTCCCATCACACGCTCGGCAACGTCGACTGGCGCACGGTGAGCATCATCGCGGTACCCGGCGGCATCGGCGCGTTCGCGGGGGCCACCTTCTTGTCCAGCATCCCCGGCGACACGGCCACGCCGTGGGTTGCGCTCCTGCTACTGCTGCTCGGCGTCTACGTGGTCTGGCGCTTCTTGAGGCTCGGCGGCCGCCGCCCTCAGTTCCCGGGCAAGGTCTCGGCGTTCTTCCTCGCGCCACTGGGCGTGGTGGCCGGTCTGATGGATGCCATCGGCGGCGGTGGCTGGGGGCCGGTCGGGACCACCTCGCTGCTCTCCTCGGGACGTCTGGAGCCAAGGAAGGTGGTCGGCTCGATCGACACCTCGGAGTTCGTGGTCGCCATCGGTGGCTCTCTCGGCTTCCTGTTCGCGCTCGGCAGCCAGGGGATCAACTTCGGCTACGCCGGAGCGCTGCTCGTGGGCGGCGTGATCGCCGCACCCTTCGCGGCCTGGCTGGTCAGGCTCCTGGCAGCGCGCGTGCTCGGCGTGGCCGCTGGCGGTTTCATCATCTTGACCAACGCCAAGACCGTCCTCGAGTCCTTGGGTGCCTCCGGTTACAGCGTGCTCGCCGTGACGGTCGTCCTGGCAGTGGTGTGGATCTCGATGATCGTGTGGGCGGTCAAGCAGGAGCGGATCGCCCGCGCGGCAACACCGAAGGACGAGGTCTCGGTCTCCGCCTGACCCAGGCAGCGGACCAGTCGTGCACGCTCGGCAAGCCGACATCTCTGACAGACTTGGCGCATGCGGGTCTCTGCCAAGTCCGACTACGCCCTGCGCGCTCTCATCGAGATCTCCAACCAAGCCGACGGCGAGACGATCAGCGCCGAGGAGATCGGAAAGCTGCAAGACATTCCGCACGGTTTCCTGCAGGCGATCCTCGCCGACCTACGCCGGTCCGGGATGGTGATGAGCCAGCGGGGACAGTCGGGAGGGTGGCGCATGGCGCAGGACCCGGGGACGGTGACCGTGGCGGACGTGATCCGCGCCGTGGACGGTCCGTTGGTGAGCGTCTACGGGCTGCGTCCCGAGGCGGTGACCTACAACGAGGCTGCCGAGGTGCTGCAGCACGTGTGGATCGCGGCGCGCAGTAGCCTGCGGGATGTCTTCGAGAGGGTGACCATCCGGGCACTCGTGGAGCGCGACCTACCTCGGGAGGTCACCTTGCGCACCCGCGACGACGAGGCCTGGCAACCGCACTGAGCCGAGTGCGCGCTCAGGCTTCGCCGGCGTTCTCGGCCACCCACTCCACGAAGGGTGCAGCGTCGCGCCAGTCGCTGCGTACCTTCCCGAGCAGCTCGGGGGTGTGAATGATGGGCGCGAACCCGTAGGACTTGGTCAGCACCATCGACTTGTGGCGCAGCAGCTCGATGCGCGGGTGGTCGACGTCGTACCCGCGCGGACTGGTCTTGAGCCGGTCGCCGCCCAGCGTCCAGCCCCGGTCCTGCAGGTCCTCGAGGACCATCTCCAGCTGCCGGCCGCGTCGCTCGTCGACGATGGCGTCCCGGATCCGGCCCAGCCGCTCCGACGAGGCCTCGTAGAAGCCGACCCCGACTCGTACCCCCGGCGCCGCCACCTCGACGTACCAGCCCGTAGCGGGACCGTGCGGGACGAACACCCCCTGGTGCGTCTTGTACGGCGTCTTGTCCTTCGCGAACCGCACGTCCCGGTAGGGCCGGAACGTCTTCGGGGTGCCGAACTCCGCCTCGAGTGCGCTGGCCAGTGCGGTCATCGGCGCGCGGACCTGCGACTCGTACACGCCCTTGTGCCTGGACCAGAACGACCTGGTGTTGTCGGTCTCCAGATCGTCGTAGAAGTCCAGGGCGGCCACCGGGATGCCGGTGAACTCAGGCTGCTCGCTCATCGCAGTGCCAGGCGCATCCTCTGCCTCGACGTGGGGGGTCAGCGCGCCGATGGACCGCCCCCGGGGACGGCGAGGTCGACCCAGACCATCCGGTGGTCCGAGCTCGGAAAACCGTTGGTGTAGGAGGGGTCGTAGACCCCGGTGAGCCGGGAGAGGGGGTTGCCGAGCCGCGGCCAGAACACACCGGAGTCGATCTCCCGCAGCGGTCGCGAGGGCAGCACGTAGTCGACCCGGAGGTTCCCGGCAGACCCCGGTCCGTCGGCGAAGTCGGCCGTGTCCAGGGCGGGGTCTCCCGCGTGCGTCTCGTTGACTCCGCCCTGAAGCTCACTTGCCTCGACGGCACCTCGGCTCGTCGGTCTCGCGTCTCGCACGAAGCGGTGCTCGACGATCTGGTCGGCCGCGCCGGCTATGCCACTGCCGTCGTTGGCCGCGTCGGCGTTGAGGTCGCCCATCACGACGAACGCAGAGCCGGGACGCAGGCCACCGTACTCACCGTCGTCGTCGTAGATGTAGCGCGAGCGGCTGCCCGGGGAGACGTAGTCGGCCCAGAAACGGATCTCGTCATGGTTCCGGGTGCCGTTGCGGTCCTCGAGCCCGTCGAACGACGGCGGAGTGGGGTGGCTGGCCAAGACATGCACCGCACGACCGTTGACGATCACCGGCACGTCGACGTGGTTCTTGCTGGAGAGCCGAAACACTTCGAGCTCCTGGGGCGAGTACCAGTCCGCCGGCCCGGGCTTCTGCGGGTCGTCCGGGAGGAGCGCCCCGGGCATGTCGGTCCAGCGGAACTCCTGGAAGCTGCGCACTGCCTCGTCCGCGATCGGGTGCTTTGACAGCAAGGCGAAGCCGTACTGGCCCGGGAAGGTGCCGAACCCGAACGAGTCGTCACCGTAGGCGCGACCGCTCTCGCCGACCTGGCCGTCGTTGTTGAGGTCGAAGCCACTGGCGACGCCGGTGTTCGACGCGAACCCCTCGGCGAAGGGGTACTCGATCGGGTCCGCGCCGCGCTGGCTCACCGACAGGAAGTTGTCCTGGAAGCGCCGCAGAGCCACGCCACCAGCGTCGTAGTCGAACTCGTTGACCAGCAGCACGTCCGGACGCTTCCGCTGGATGATCTCCGCGACGTTGCGCACCTCGACGTCCTGGCTCTCGTCGTCGGCGTCGGCAAGGTCGGCGGCCAGCTCACCCTCGCTCTCCCGGAACATCGAGACATTGAAGGTGGAGAACCGGACCTCCGGCGGCGACCCACTTCGGTTGGACCGCTCGGGAGCGGCCGAGGCGCCTAGTGAGGCGACCGTGCCCAGAGAAAGGGCACTGGCGAGGAGAAGCACGCCGGCGCGGCGTGCAAGACGGCTGGTCACGAGAGACCTCCACGAGCGGTCCGGACAGCTGGCCCGGCCCACTATAGGCGTCGCTGCATGAGGTCAACTGCCTGCCCGACCGCCATCGACGAGTCTGGCCGCATACCGCTCAGTCGCGAGCGAGCCGCGGAGTCGCCTAGCGCTCCCGGATCGCCTGGTCGGTCGCCAGCGAGTCGAGTTTGACCGTTTGTCCGAGCATCTCCTGCGCCCCCTTGAATCGGATCCACTCCGGGCCAGCCGGACGACATCGGCTTCCCCGGAAGGTTCGCGCCTGTCGGCGACGACGATGGCGACGAAGCGCTTGACCTCGGACGTGCGCATCACGCTCACGAAGGCGGCGAACCTCCGGCCCTCCGGCGGCGCCAGCTCGACAAACTCGTTGCGGATGATCACCGTGTGCAACCGGTGCAACCGGTGCTGGAAGGTGGTGCGGACGACGTCACCGTTGGACACCCCGGGCGCCGAGACGAGCTCGAACAGCGAGTGCCAGAGCGCAGGCACTGCCCTTCCCGGACGGGTGGACTGTTTCCGCATCTGCTCCCGCTTGGCTGCTTGCCCGCGGGACCGCGCGGTTGACGAGGAGGCAAGTATGGGGGGCGGCGGGCCCGCCCGTGGGCCTATGGACCGGAAACTCTGGGGCTGCCGAACAAGGACGGGCACAGGTTTGGATCTGGGCATCCGGGGTACGCTAGAACGGCAAACTGCTTATCGGTCAAGCCCCGGCCACCAGTACTGCCGGGGCTTTTTCATGCCCAAAACTTCTACACCGAAACGGAAACCGATCGTTGTCCAGCCACGCGCCCGAGAGCAAGTCGGTCTGCTGGCGATCGGCTACCTGGTGAGCCGCGGACTGGCCAAGGCCGGCAGCCGCGAGCCCTACAACGACTGACTCAGCACAACTAACACCTGGAGGAACCATGAGCACATCCAGCTTCCCGTCGCCCCCGCGGGCCACCGCAGCGGTTTCCGGGACCACCGATGACACTGCGTCCGGGGCCACCGGACAGGCCCAGCAGACCGCCGGCACGGCGGCAGACGAAGGCAAGCGCGTGGCAGGCCACGCCAAGGACGAGGCCAAGCAGGTCGTCGGCGAGGCCAAGCACCAGGCAGCGAACCTGGTGGAGGATGCCAAGGGCCAGCTGAACGACCAGTCTCGGAGCCAGCGCGACCGGCTGGTCAGCACGTTGCGCGATGCCAGTGACCAGCTGGACGGCATGGCCAACGGCGACGCGCCGCCGTCTGGGCTGGCGCAGGACCTGGTCCGCCAGGCGGCCGACCGGGCTCGCCGGTTCAGCTCGAGCATCGACGGGCGTGAGCCGGTTGAGCTGCTCGACGAGGTCCGGACGTACGCGCGTCGGCGGCCGGGCACCTTCCTGCTCGCGGCCACCGCGGCCGGCATGGTCGCGGGTCGCCTGACCCGGGGGGCGAGGCAGAGCCAGAGCAGCCAGAGCAACCAGAGCGGTTGGGACGGCACGAGCGTCGATGTAGAGCCACGCGGGACGGCAGCGGGCTACCCGACTGCCGGCACCGGTGCCCCCGTTGTCGACCCTGTGGCTGACCCGGTTGTCGACACCGGCTACCCCAGCACAGAGCCCCCAGTGCCCGGCACCGTCGACCCCGGAACCCGGGGTGGCCTGTGAGTGCCCCCACCGGTGACCAGGCCGGTGGGTTCTCCACCGGTGCGTCCCAGGTCGATACCGACCCGACCGCCGGCGCGAGTGCCGGCCGAAGCGTTGGCGACATCGTCGGCGACATCGCCAGGGACCTGAGCACGCTGGTGCGTCAGGAGCTCGACCTGGCCAAGACCGAGGCAAAACAGCAGGCAGCCAAGGCCGGCAAGGGCGCGGGGCTGCTCGGGGGCGCGGGCGTCGCGGCGCTGCTGATGCTGATCTTCGTGTCGCTGGCGCTCACCTACCTGCTCGACAACGTGATGCCGGTTGAGCTGGCTGCACTCCTGGTCGGCCTGATCTGGGCCGTCGCCGCCGCCGTACTCGGGCTGGCAGGCAAGAAGCGGCTTCAGCAGACCGAGCCGCAGCTCCCCACCACCCAACGAACCCTGAAAGAGGATGCGCAATGGGCCAAGGCACAGAAGAACAGCTGACCACCGGCATCGAGCAGACCCGGGCCGACCTTTCCCGGGACCTCGACGCCCTCAACGACAAGGTGAACCCGAGCAGGGTCGTGGAGCGTCGCAAGACCGCGGCCCAGGGCAGGATCCGGACCATGAAGGACAAAGTGATGGGCACAGCTCACAGCGCCTCGGCGGGAATCTCCTCGACCGGGGACGGCATCAGCAGCACGGCGGGCAGCGCCAAGGACTCCGTGACCGACACCGCGCAGAGTGCCGCGCACACGCTCGAGCAGAAGGCAGAGGGAAACCCTCTGGCAGCTGGGCTGATCGCCTTCGGCGCCGGCTGGCTGATCTCCTCGCTCCTGCCGGCCAGCGACAAGGAGGCAGACCTCGCGTCGCGTCTGGTCGACCAGGCCAAGGAGCACGGTCAGCCGGTCGCCGACGAAGCCAAGTCCGTGGGCCAGGAGATGGGCCAGAACCTCAAGGAGTCGGCCACACAGGCTGCCGATGAGGTGCAGTCCTCGGCGCAGAGCTCCGCTGAGAGCGTCAAGCAGGAGGGCCAAGCGTCCACCCAGACCGTCAAGGACGACGCCAAGAGCTCGACACAGAGCTGATCCCAGTAGGACGCGATAGGGCGGCGCACCACTGCGGTGACGCCGCCCTCGCGCCTGTCAGGCGTGGAGCGGATGACGGGAATCGAACCCGCATGTTCAGCTTGGGAAGCTGATGTTCTGCCATTGAACTACATCCGCGAGCTGGTGGCCGGGTCGCGCTTGCCCCGGCCGCTTCGCTGGGATCATAGCCGGTAGGTTTCCTCTGTGCTGCTCTCCGACCGTGACATCCGATCTGAGATCGAAGCCGAGCGGGTTGCCGTAGAGCCGTTCGACGAGGCGATGGTGCAGCCGTCGAGCATCGACGTACGCCTCGACCGGTTCTTCCGGGTGTTCGAGAATCACCGCTACCCGCACATCGACCCTGCTGCGGACCAGCCTGACCTGACCAGGTTGGTCGAGCCGGACGGTGACGAGCCGTTCATCTTGCACCCCGGGGAGTTCGTGCTCGGCTCGACGTACGAGGTGGTCACCTTGCCCGACGATGTCGCGGCCCGCCTCGAGGGGAAGTCGTCGCTGGGGCGGCTCGGGCTGCTGACCCACTCCACCGCGGGCTTCATCGACCCCGGCTTCTCCGGGCACGTGACGCTGGAGCTGTCCAACGTGGCGACACTGCCGATCAAGCTCTGGCCCGGGATGAAGATCGGCCAGATGTGCTTCTTCCGGCTGTCCTCGCCCTCGGAGCACCCGTACGGCTCGGAGAAGTACGGCTCGCGCTACCAGGGCCAGCGCGGCCCGACCCCGTCGCGCTCGCATCGCAGCTTCCACCGCACGCCGATCTGAGCCGGCCCGACGACCGGCCGACGACCCGCCGACGACCGGACACCTCATACGTCGAGGCGGTCGGCGAGGTCGTGCAGCCGACGGGCGAGCAGATGCCGTCCGGAGCGGCTCTGGCGACCCCCGGCCCGTGACCGGCTGGCCTCGGCGATGCGTTCGTTGATCTTCAGCTCGGCAAGGCGGCCGTACTCGGACATCGTGGTCCCTCTCGGTTCGGTTCTCATCGTTGCTCCAAGGCGATGTCGCCGCTGACGGTCGTGGCTCGGATCTCGACGAAGTCCTGACCCTCGCCCGGCTCCCCGGCCCCGTCGAGATCGGAGGACACCCGGCCGCTGACGCAGCTGATGTCGGTCCACACCGGGATGCCGGACGGGACACCCACGCTCACGTCGCCGGAGACCGCCTTGACACGTAGGGCGCCCCTGCGGATCTGATGGACGGAGACGTCGCCGGACGCCGTGCTGAGGGTGAGGTCGGAGTGTGCTTCCTCGACCCGAACGCTCCCGGACCCGGACTTCACCAATGCCGGACTTCCGCTGGTGCCCAGCACCACGTCGCCGGAGCCGGTGGAGATCGACCCACCGGCGACCAGCCGGCGGATGTCGACGTCGCCGGAGCCGGACTTGATCCGTACGTCGGCGCACGCGGCCTCGACGCTGATGTCGCCGGATCCGGTCTCCAGGACGGCGTCGCTGCCTAGCTCGTCCACCCGGAGGTCACCGGACCCCGACCGCAGCCTCGCGCTTCCCAGCCGGCCGGCCGCCACCAGGTCTGCGGACCCGAGCTTGGTGGACAGCTCAGTGTCGCGGGGCACGCTGGCGGTGACGGTGAGCTCACTGCCACCACCGGTGGAGAAGAAGCCGGACCGGGCGGGCGGTGCGAAGACCACGATCTGGTTGCCCCGCTGCTCGACGGTCGCCTCCTCAGCTCGGCGTCCATCGACGCTGATCCTGGTCTCGCCGATGTCTTCTCGCGCGTCGACGTGGAGATCCCCGCTGTGGATCTCGACGTGGAGCGAGATCGGTTCGGCAGTGTTGAACGTGCGTTCCATGCTTCCTCCAGGGTGTGCTCGGCCACCGGGCCGGAGGCTCCGGTCCGTGAGGTGGGTGTTGTCGGGGGTCGGGGCTAGACCCAGCCACTCATCCGTCGGCTGCCTGGGCGTCGCGGTCCACGGCGTCCTTCGTCGAAGAACGGAAGGCTGGACAGGTCGATGTCGACCTCGACCGCACGCTCGCGGGTCGCGTTGCGCACGGCGTTGACGATCCAGGTGTTCAGCGAGCGGCCGCTCCTGGCGGCCATCTCCTCGGCCCGGGTCTTCAGCGACTCCGGGATCCGCAGCGTGATGCGGGCGGTGGCGTCGTCCTCCTCGGCGTCGTCCTCCGCCCCCGGAGCCGCCCCCGAAGACGTCGGTGGAGACGCCGGCGCAATGGCCGCCCCCGGCGGTCCCGGAGGAGTGGGGGGTGGCAGCGCTGGTACGTCGATGACGAAGCGGGGTTCGCGACCACGCAGTCGCACGTCGACAGATCCGGTGGGGAGCTCACTGGTGATCTCGGCGGCCGCCTGGGACAGCGCGTCCATCACGGCGAGCCGGACGGCGGGGTCGAGGGCCAGGGTGAGCCGTTCGGCCCATTCCCGGGCCTGCGGGCCGCCGGCCTCCGCGGCCGCGATGAGGTCGTGGCGCAGGCTGTCCACGTACGGCGTGATGTCCATGCGCATCACTCTGACATCACAATGACATCATGTCAACACCACTTCTGATGTCGCTGATGTCACTCAGCCGTCGTCGCTGTCGTCGGGTGCTCTGAGCCTGCCGCCTCCCGGCAGCGCTAGAGCGTCGCGCTCCTCATCGACGTTCGTCGGTGGGGTCAGGAGTCTCGTGCGCCGCAGCGTCCGGACCGACGTCTTGGGTCGCGGTCACGGTGTCCGTGCTCTGGGTCTGGTCACCGGGTTGCGGCTCGGCCTTGGTCGCGTCCGGGTCGGCCACAGCCTCGTCTCGCTTGACCGAGGCAAGCAGCAGCTGCGCCACATCGAGCACCTCGACCTCCTCGCGCGCGGAGCCGTCGGCCTGCTTCGCCGTCAGCCCGTCGGCAAGCATCACCCGGCAGAAGGGACATCCGGTGGCGATCTGGTCCGCACCGGTCTCGACTGCCTCGTTGGTGCGATTGAGGTTGATCCGCTCGCCGAGCTTCTCCTCCATCCACATCCGAGCGCCGCCGGCACCACAGCAGAAGGAACGCTCGCTGTTGCGCGGCATCTCCTTCAGCTCTGCACCCGGCACCACGTTGAGCAGCTCGCGCGGGGGCGAGTAGACCTCGTTGTGCCGGCCGAGGTAGCACGGGTCGTGGTAGGTGATCGACCTGCCACCGTTCGGGGAGCCGGCACCGTTGGCAGCCACCGGCGTGAGCCGGCCCTCGCGCACCAGCCGGTTCAGCAGCTGGGTGTGATGGACCACCTCGAGCTCGACGCCGAGCTGGGAGTACTCGTTCTTCAGCGTGTTGAAGCAGTGCGCGCAGGTGGCGACGACCTTCTTCGCCGCACTCTCCTTGAGTACCTCGGCGTTCTGCAGCGCCAGCTGCTGGAAGACGAACTCGTTCCCGGACCGTCGGGCCGGGTCGCCGGTGCAGGTCTCACCATTGCCGAGGACGGCGAAGTCGACCCCGGCGAGGTGCAGCAACTCGGCCACGGCCCGGGTCGTCTTCTTCGCTCGGTCCTCGTAGGCGCCGGCGCAGCCTACCCAGAACAACCACTCCACCTCGGCAAGCGAGTCGACGTCGCTGCCG
This sequence comes from uncultured Nocardioidaceae bacterium, assembly GCA_902805855.1. Taxonomy (GTDB): domain Bacteria; phylum Actinomycetota; class Actinomycetes; order Propionibacteriales; family Nocardioidaceae; genus Nocardioides_C. The sequence continues at coordinate 28,513 of CADCUJ010000059.1, read as the reverse complement.
ACCTGCTTCACCTCGAAGTCGAGGTCCTTCGCCCAGTCCATCCTTGCCTTGGGCGACATGTTCCAGGGGTTGCCCTTGTTCTCCATCCCCTTGAACAGCTGGTTCAGCTCGCTGGGGAAGCTCGACTCGACGAGCACCTGGTAGCGGCGCATGTCCATGATGTGGTCGAGGTGCTCGATGTCGACCGGGCACTGCTCCACGCAGGCACCACACGACGTACAGGACCACAGCACGTCGGGGTCGATCACCGCGCCACCCGACGGCATCGTCGGGTCGCCCTCGGTGACTCCGACCAGCTCCCGCTCTGCCTCTGCCTTCACCGCGTCGGGCAGCGATTGCCGCTCCTCGTCGGAGGCGAGCATGTACGGCGCCTTGGCGAACGCATGGTCACGGAGCTCGGTGATCAGCATCTTCGGCGACAGCGGCTTCTCGGTGTTCCATGCCGGACACTGCGACTGGCACCGCCCGCACTCGGTGCAGGTGGTGAAGTCGAGCATGCCCTTCCAGGTGAAGTCCTCGACTCTGCCGATGCCGAACGCGGTGTCCTCGTCGAGCTCCTCGATGTTCTCGAAGTCGATGGGCTCGCCCTTGCTCATCATCGGCAAGGCGGCGCCGAGGGCCTTGGGTCGTCGGCCGAACAGCACGTTCAGCGGAGCGACGAAGATGTGCAGGTGCTTGGAGTTGAGGACGATGATCAAGAAGGTGAGCATCACTGCGATGTGGATCAGCAGACCGACGCTCTCGAGCACCTCGTTCGCCTCCGTGCCCAGCGGGGCGAGCAGGCTTCCGACCGCCTCGGAGATGAAGGCCCCGCTCTCGTACGGGAACGCGCCGGTGTTCACCGCCGCGCCCCGGAACAGGAACATCGACCAGAGCACGTTGAAGATCATCAACAAGATCAGCCAGGCGCCGCTGGTGTGGGAGCCCTTGAAGCGCGACCAGCGGCCGAGCCGCTGCGGAGAGTTCCTCAACCGGATCACCGCGAACGTGACGATGCCCGCGAACGCCATCAGTGCGATGAAGTCCTGCGCGAATCCCAGGACCGGCCAGGTGCCGACCAGGGGGATGTGGAAGTCACGGTCGAACAAGGCGCCGTACGCCTCCAGGTAGACCGAGCCCAAGATCAAGAAAGCCCAGAACACGAAGAAGTGAGCGGCCCCCGGGACCGTCCACTTGAGGAGCTTCTTCTGGCCGAGGACCTCGCTCAGCTGGGCCCGGAGCGCGTCACCGGCCCGCTGCCGCACGTGCTCGACCCGGCCCGGTGCCGGCTGCCCGCTGGAGATCAGGCGGTACAACCAGTGGATCCGCCGCACCGCGATCGGCAGGGCGATGGCGGTCATCGCCAGGCCCAGGACCAACACGAGAGCCATTCAGTCACTCCAACTCGGTTGCGAGCTCGGCGGCGCTGTCCGTGGCAGCAGGGCAGGCCCGAGAATACGGGACGTGGGGCCCCGGTCCGGCGGGAGGCCGATCTCAACCGGCACGGGCCCGATCTCAACCCGCACGGGCCCCATCTCAACCGGCACGGGGCCAATCTCGACCGGCACGGGGCCAATCTCGACCGGCACGGGGCCAATCTCAACGGACCGGGGTGGTCGGCAGGGGCGCCGTGCAGTGGAATGGACCCCATGGCAGTGGTCACGGTCGGTGTGGGTCCGCTCTCCTTCGCCGACGTCCTCGCCGTCGCCAGGGGCGACGCGGGCGCGCGGCTGAGCGACGAGGCGGTCACCGCGATCGGGCGGGCCCGCAAGAGCGTCGAGGAGCTCGCGGCGGCCCGCACCCCGGCGTACGGCATCTCCACCGGCTTCGGCGCGCTGGCCACCCGGCACATCCCACCCGGCATGCGGGCGCAGCTGCAGAAGTCGCTGGTGCGGTCGCACGCAGCGGGCAACGGCCCAGAGGTGGAGCGCGAGGTGGTGCGCGCCCTGATGCTGCTGCGGCTGTCCACCCTGGCGACCGGCCACACCGGGATCCGGCTTCAGACCGCGCAGACGATGGCCTCCCTGCTCAGCCACGGGATCACGCCCGAGGTGCCGGAGCACGGATCGCTCGGCTGCTCGGGCGACCTCGCCCCGCTCTCCCACTGCGCGCTGGCGCTGATGGGTGAGGGGTTCGTGCGAGACGAGGAGGGGGTACGGCGCCCGGCTGCCGAGGCACTGCGCGATGCGGGCGTGGAGCCGGTCGAGCTGGAGGCCAAGGAGGGGCTCGCTCTCATCAACGGCACCGACGGCATGCTCGGGATGCTCGTCCTGGCGATCACCGACCTTCGCAGCCTGCTGAAGACGGCAGACATCGCGGCAGCCATGTCGGTGGAGGCCCAGCTCGGCACCGACCGCGTCTTCGCCGCCGAGCTGCAGGCGCTGCGTCCCCATCCGGGACAGGCCGCCTCGGCGGAGAACCTGACCCGCGTCCTCGCGGACTCGGCGGTGATGGCCAGCCACCGCGGTCCGGGGTGTCACCGGGTGCAGGACGCGTACTCGTTGCGGTGCGCCCCACAGGTGCACGGGGCCGCCCGGGACACCGTCGACCATGCAGCCACGGTCGCCTCCCGCGAGCTTGCCTCCGCGATCGACAACCCGGTGGTCCTCGACGACGGCAGCGTCGAGTCGAACGGCAACTTCCACGGCGCGCCGGTCGGCTACGTGCTCGACTTCCTGGCCGTGGCGGCCGCCGACGTCGCCGCGATGTCCGAGCGCCGCACAGACCGGTTCCTGGACAAGGCTCGCAGCCATGGCTTGCCGCCGTTCCTGGCCGGGGATCCCGGCGTGGACTCCGGGCACATGATCGCGCAGTACACCGCAGCCGCGATCGTCTCGGAGATGAAGCGACTGGCCGCGCCGGCCAGCGTTGACTCGATCCCCTCCAGCGCGATGCAGGAGGACCACGTCTCGATGGGCTGGTCGGCCGGGCGCAAGCTGCGCCGTGCCGTGGACGGGCTCACCCGGGTCATCGCGATCGAGATCCTCACCGCTGCCCGGGCCCTCGACCTGCGGGCCCCGCTGGGGCCGTCGCCTGCCACGGGTGCGGTGCGTGACCTGCTCCGGGAGTCGGTGCCCGGCCCCGGCCCCGACCGGCACCTGGCCCCCGAGATCGAGCACAGCGTCACCCTGGTGCGCGCCGGGGCAGTGGCGGCCGCGGTCGAGGATGCGATAGGAGAGCTGGCATGAGGCACGAGGTGCGGGCGGCGCGGGGCACGGAGCTGACGGCACGCAGCTGGCAGACCGAGGCGCCGCTGCGGATGCTGATGAACAACCTCGACCCGGAGAACGCAGAGCGTCCCGAGGACCTGGTGGTGTACGGAGGCACCGGCAAGGCCGCGCGGGACTGGGCCAGCTACGACGCGATCGTCCGCGTGCTGACGACCCTGGCCGACGACGAGACGTTGCTGGTCCAGTCGGGGCGCCCGGTGGGTGTGCTGCGCACCCACGAGTGGGCCCCGCGGGTGCTGATCGCGAACTCGAACCTCGTCGGCGACTGGGCGAGCTGGGAGGAGTTCCGCCGGCTCGAGGATCTCGGGCTGACGATGTACGGGCAGATGACGGCCGGCTCCTGGATCTACATCGGCACGCAGGGGATCCTGCAGGGGACCTTCGAGACCTTCGCAGCGGTGGCCGACCAGCGCTTCTCCGGAACGCTGGCGGGGACGATCACGCTCACCGCTGGGCTCGGTGGCATGGGAGGCGCCCAGCCGTTGGCGGTGACGATGAACGACGGCGTAGCGATCTGCATCGAGTGTGACCCGGCCAGGATCGCCCGCAGGACCGAGCACCGCTACCTCGATGTGCGAGCCGACTCGCTGGACGAGGCCCTGCAGCTCGCGGTGCGGGCACGAGACGAGCGTCGCCCGCTCTCGATCGGGGTGCAGGGCAACGCGGCGCAGATGGTGCCCGAGGCACTGGAGCGCGGTGCCCCGATCGACATCGTCACCGACCAGACCTCCGCGCACGACCCGCTGTACTACCTGCCGGCGGGTGTCGCGTTCGAGGACTGGTCAGCGGCCCGCGAGAAGGATCCTGCGGGGTTCACCGGGCAGGCACGCGAGTCGATGGCGCGGCACGTGGAGGCGATGGTCGGGTTCGCCGATGCGGGTGCCGAGGTCTTCGACTACGGCAACTCCATCCGCGACGAGGCGCGCAAGGGCGGCTACGCGCGTGCCTTCGACTTCCCTGGCTTCGTCCCCGCCTACATCCGCCCGCTCTTCTGCCAGGGCAAGGGACCCTTCCGCTGGGCGGCGCTGTCCGGTGACCCCGCCGACATCGCGGCCACCGACCGGGCGGTCCTGGATCTCTTCCCGGACGAGGAGCGGCTGCGCAGGTGGATCACGATGGCCGGGGAGCGGGTGCACTTCCAGGGCCTTCCGGCGCGGATCTGCTGGCTCGGGTACGGCCAGCGGCACAGAGCAGGTTTGCGGTTCAACGAGATGGTGGCATCGGGTGAGCTCAAGGCCCCGATCGTGATCGGTCGGGACCATCTGGACTGTGGGTCGGTCGCCTCGCCGTACCGGGAGACCGAGGCGATGCTCGACGGCTCAGACGCGATTGCGGACTGGCCGCTGCTGAACGCGCTGGTGAACACGGCGTCGGGCGCGTCCTGGGTCTCCATCCACCACGGGGGCGGTGTCGGGATCGGCCGGTCGATCCACGCGGGCCAGGTCTGCGTCGCCGACGGGAGCGATCTCGCAGGACAGAAGATCGAGCGGGTGCTCACCAACGACCCGGCGACGGGTGTCCTGCGCCATGTGGACGCCGGCTACGACCAAGCGGTCGACGTGGCATCGCAGCGCGGGGTCCGGATCCCGATGCGCGAGAGCTGACGTGCTCGCCGTAGCGGCACTGGGCAGACATCCGTCACCGCCGCCACCAGCGCCGGCGTCGTCGGGTCCGATCGTCCGTGACGCCGGCAGCGGCAACCTGCTCCCGCTGTCGTCGGCGGCGCTCCTCGCGCCGGGCGCGCCACTGTGCGACCTCCTGCTCCACGTCGCGGGTCGCGGTCACCACCGGCGGGCCGCCGAGCAGCTGCCGCCTCGCCTCGACGACCCGGCTGTTGAACTCGTCCACGGTGCGGCGCACGCCCTGCTCCGTGCTCTCCTTGTCGAGCACGGCGCTCAGGCCGGCGTCCTCCTTCCGCAGCGCCAGTGCCGGTGGGAGGACCCCGGTGATCTGCTCCCGCTCGATCAGGCTCCGGACCCACCAGTCGGGATCGTGTCGGTCCGGGAGCCTGAGCGGCTTCCCGGCGCCGGGAAGGTTGTCGAAGTCACCACGCGCGATGGCGTGGCGCACCTGGAGGTCGGCCCACAGCGCCTGCTGCTCCATCCGCTGGACGGCCGGCTCGTCCTGGTCCTCCTCGGACGGGTCAGGTGGCGCGGGTGGCTGCTGGGTGACCTTGCTGACCGCGGCTCGGCGCAGTCGGCGTTCCTCGTCCTGCCGCCTCTCGATGTGGTTCATCCGACCCGTTCCACCTCCGCTTCGAGCCTAGCCAGCTCACCACTGGCCACGGTGGACGACGTCGTCCACCCCCTTGCGTGCCCGGCGCGCTGCGGACCCGGCGACTCCTGGGTCCTCGGTGCGGTGACCGACCGTGATGGCACCGATGGGGGAGTACTGGCCGGGGACCGCGAACTCCGCACGGAACTCGGTCACCTGGGGAGGCGGGATCCCGAAGAAGCAGGCACCGAGGCCTTCGTCGACAGCTGTCTGCAAGATCAGCATCGCGGCCATCCCGGTGTCGATGTGCCAGTACGGCACCGGCCATCGCGACTCGTCCTGGTCGGTCCACCCTTTGTCCGGCTCCGCGTACCTGCCCAGGTAGGCCTCCTTGCACGACAGCGGCACGATCACCACCGGGGCGGTCCGCATCCCGCTCAGCCAGCCGTCCGCCTCGTCGTCCTGCCGGCTGTGCGGTGTCGCCACTCGCCAGAACCGCTGGACGTCTCGCGGCGTCTCGAGGAGCAGAAAGGCCCAGCCCTGGCTGAAGCCCGCACTCGGGGCGTGCACCGCGTTCGCCAGCAGCCGCTGCACGACCTCCGGCGCCACCGGCTCCGTGGAGTATCGGCGCACCATCCGGCGCCGACGGACGACCTCTTGGAACTCCATGGACGCGATCATGTCCTTTGAGCAGATGTGGCGCGACCTCGCCCCGGTCGGCCGCTCGCAGCGGTCCGGTGGCTATCACCGCTCACCGTTCGGCTCCGCGGAGCGGGAGTGCGCAGCGTGGTTCGAGGAGGAGTGCGCCCGCCGGTCACTCGCGCTCACCCGCGACGGGAACGGCAACCTGGTTGCCTGGTGGCGGCCGGACGCGAGCGTCGACGGCGGGGTCGTGACGGGATCTCATCTCGACTCGGTGGCGGACGGCGGGGCGTACGACGGTCCGCTCGGCGTGCTGTCCGCTCTGGCTGCGGTCGACCTGCTGCGGGAGCGCTCGTTCGTCCCGGTCAAGCCGATCGGCATCGCAGCGTTCGTCGAGGAGGAGGGCTCGCGGTTCGGCGTCGCCTGCCTCGGGTCAAGGCTGATGACCGGTGCTCTCGACCCCCAGCGGGCAGCGGAGCTGACCGACGGCGAAGGGGTCTTCCTGCCCGACGCGATGAGCCAGGCCGGGCTCGATCCCGAGCTCGGCCGCTCCGACCTCCTCGACGGCGTGGACTGCTTCGTCGAGCTGCACGTCGAGCAGGGCCGTGAGCTCGCCCGCCACCAGGACGCACCGATCGGGGTCGGGTCGGCCATCTGGCCGCACTCCAGGAGCCGGTTCGACTTCACCGGTGAGGCCAACCATGCCGGGACCACCGGGATGGAGGAGCGTCACGACCCGATGCTGACCTACGCGATGACGGCTCTGGCCGCCAACAAGCAGGCGCGGCTGGCCGGTGCCCGCGCGACGTTCGGCCGGGTCGACGTACGCCCGAACGCCACGAACGCCGTTCCCTCCCACGTCACCGCGTGGCTCGACGCGCGGTCGGAGACCGAGGGCGGCCTGGCGGCGATGACGCAGGACATCACCCGAATGGCGACCGAGCGCGCTGCTCGAGACGGGACCAGGGTCTCGGTCACCGAGGAGTCCCTGTCCGGGGCGGTGCGCTTCGACCCAGAGCTGGCGAGCAGGATCGCCGCACGCCAGGACGGGACGAGCCGGCCGGTGATCGCCACCATGGCCGGGCACGACGCCGGTGTCCTCGCAGCGGCGGGCATCCCTGCCGCGATGCTGTTCGTGCGCAACCCGACAGGGGTCTCGCACTCCCCCGAGGAGTTCGCCGAGATGGCCGACTGCCAGGCCGGTGTGGTCGCGCTGGCCGACACGCTGCAGCGGCTGGCGTCGTGAGCGGCACCTTCTGGGCCGAGCGTGCCTGGCTCGGGGAGGGACCGGTTCTCGACCAGGTGGAGATGCAGGTCGCAGGCGGCCGGTTCACCAGCGTCCGGACGGGGGTCGCCCAGCCTGCGTCGGACGCCGAACGCCTTGCAGGCTTGACGATTCCCGGTCTTGCGAACTGTCACAGCCACGCCTTCCACCGCGCGCTGCGCGGGCGCACGCAGCGTGCAGGGGGGACGTTTTGGACCTGGCGCCAGCAGATGTACGCGGCCGCGGCACGGCTCGACCCGGACCTGTACTTCGAGCTCGCCCTCGCGACGTACCGGGAGATGGCAGCAACCGGGATCACGTCGGTGGGCGAGTTCCACTACCTGCACCACGACCCGGACGGGGCTCCCTATCAGGACCCGAACACGATGAGCCACGCGCTGATCGCGGCCGCGAAGCAGGCGGGGATCCGGATCGCGCTGCTCGACACCTGCTACCTCGCCTCGCAGATCGGCTCCCCGCCCGAGGGGGTGCAGCTCAGGTACAGCGACGGCAACGTCGAGGCGTGGAGGGACAGGGTGGACGCCCTGGTGGCCACAGCCGGGGACGAGCCGGACGTCGTGGTAGGAGCCGCGATCCACTCGATCCGCGCGGTGCCTCGGGCCCAGGTGACGGGGGTGGTCGGCTGGGTCGCCGAGCGACAGGTGCCGTTGCACCTGCATCTGTCCGAGCAGGTCGAGGAGAACGAGGCCAGTCTGGCCGCCTACGGCGCGACACCGACCGCGGTCTTCGCCGAGGAGGGCGCGCTGGGTCCGCGCACCAGCGCGGTGCACGCGACGCACCTCGCCCCGACAGACATCCGGATGCTGGGCGCCGAGGCGGGGTACGTGACGATCTGCCCGACCACCGAGCGGGACCTCGGTGACGGCATCGGCCCGACCCGAGAGCTGTCCTCGGCCGGCGCCCGGCTCACCCTGGGCACGGACAGCCACGCCGTGGTCGACCTGTTCGAAGAGATGCGCGGGGTCGAGATGGACCAGCGGCTCGCGAGCCGGCGGCGGGGTCACTGGACCGCGGAGCAGCTGTTGGTCGCGGCCACCCGGACCGGTCACGAGTCGCTCGGCTTCCCGGACGGCGGCCGGATCACGACCGGTGGCCGGGCCGACCTGGTCACCTTGGACACCGCCAGCATCCGCACTGCCGGCACCGGCGCGGGAGTCGAGGGCGCGGTCTTCGCCGCAACTGCGGCCGACGTGAGCTCCGTGGTCAGCGGCGGCCGGCTGGTCTCGACGGGTGCGGACCGGCCCGACATCGCTCGTTCCCTGGAGAGGGTCATCGCCCGGGTGTGGGAGGAGAGGTGAGCTCCCTGCTGCTCACCGGCATCGCCCAGCTGGTGACCAACGACCCCTCGCACGGGGACGGCTCGGAGCTCGGCGTCCTCGACGACGCCGCGCTGGTGATGCAGGGCGGCCGTGTGGTCTGGGTCGGCGGCGTCGCCCAGGCACCGTCGGCGGACGCGGCCTATGACGTGGGCGGCCGGGCGGTCGTCCCCGGGTTCGTCGACTCCCACTCCCACCTGTTGTTCGCCGGCGACCGGTCGGCGGAGTTCGCGGCCAGGATGGCCGGCACGCCGTACTCGGCCGGCGGGATCGCGACCACCGTGGCGGCCACCCGAGCCGCCAGCGACGAAAACCTGGCCGCCAACCTCGCCCGGCACGCCGCCGAGATGCGCAGCCAGGGCACCACCACCTTCGAGACCAAGAGCGGTTACGGGCTGAGCGTCGCCGACGAGGCACGCTGCCTCGCGATAGCGCGGCAGGCCACCGAGGAGACCACCTTTCTCGGGGGGCACGTGGTGCCCTCGGAGTACGCCCACGACCCGAACGGCTACGTCGAGCTGGTCACCGGTCCGATGCTTGCCGCCTGCGCCCCGCACGCGAAGTGGATCGACGTGTTCTGCGAGCGCGGCGCCTTCGACGAGGACCAGTCACGGACGATCCTCGAGGCGGGCAAGGCGGAAGGGCTGGGACTGCGTGTGCACGCGAACCAGCTGGGACCCGGGCCGGGGGTCCGGCTGGCCTGCGACCTGGGCGCGGCAGCGGTCGACCACTGCACGTACCTTGCCGGGGGCGACGTGGACGCCCTGGCCGACTCCGGGACCACGGCGACCCTGCTGCCCGGGGTCGAGTTCTCCACCCGGTCGCCCTACCCGGACGCGAGACGGTTGCTCGATGCCGGCTGCGAGGTCGCGCTGGCCACCGACTGCAACCCGGGATCGAGCTACACGTCGTCGATGCCGCTGTGCATCGCGCTGGCGGTCCGCGAGATGTCGATGACACCGGCAGAGGCACTTTTGGCCGCGACCCGCGGCGGTGCGCGTTCCCTGCGTCGCGAGGAGATCGGACACCTCGGACCAGGGGCGCTTGCCCATGTCGTGGTCCTCGAGGCGCCGTCGTACGTCCACCTCGCCTACCGTCCCGGCGTACCCCTGGTGCACAGGGTGTTGGGTGGGGGAGCAGAACCGGTCTGACGGGTCGAGCTCAGAGGAGGAAGCGTGAGACATCTCGGAATCCTGGGCCACAGCACCGAAGGGGCGGCGTTGTGCTTTCGCGCCTTCTGCCAGGTGGGTTTCGCGGAGCTGGGTCCGCACGAGCACCCCGACGTCACCCTCGACTGCATCACGATGGCGCGCAGCATGCCTCTGTGGGACGCCGGAGACCACCAGGCGATCCGTCACATCCTGTCCGAGAGCCTGCACCGGCTGGCGGCTGCCGGTGCCGACTTCTTCGTCTGTCCGGACAACACCGCCCACCTGGCGCTGGAAGAGGAGGGGGACGAGCTGCCCCTTCCCGGTCTGCACATCGCGGACGTGGTGGCCGACCGCGCAGCCCGTGACGGACGCAGCCGCGTGGGCATTCTCGGTACCAGGTACCTGATGGACGGCCCCATCTACCCCCGCGCCCTGTCGGCTCGCGGGATCGCCGCCGAGCTGCCGTGCGCCGAGGACCGTCAGCTCGTCAACCGGATCATCTTCGAGGAGCTGGTCAACGGTGCGTTCACACCAGCGGCCAGGCTGGAGTACGTCCGAGTCATCGAGGAGCTGGCAGCTCGGGGCTGCGACGCCGTGGCGCTGGTCTGCACCGAGATCCCGCTGCTGGTGACTCCGGCCGTCTCGCCGCTGCCGACGTTGGACTCGACGCGTCTGCTCGCCCGGGCAGCCTTCGACGTCGCTGTCGGCAACCGCCAGCCGCCGTCGTGGCGGGGCGGGGCACTCGCTAAGGCGCCGGCGCCGAGGTACGTCACCGAATAGGGCGTTCTTCCGATGTCCGGGGGCCCCTTAGAGGCAGAGGATCGATGCAACATCAGATCCCAGCCCCAAGGAGCACACCATGTTCAGCACCGCCGACTACTACCTCGGTTCGGAGATCGACTTCCGCCACGCACGCACCGCCCGCGACTGGGAGGCCGTCCACCGCGCCGGCGTCCGCAGGCGGCGGATCCGCAACCGTCTGCGGCTGCCCAAGCGGCCCCACCTCCCCACGACGAAGCCGCGACCCGGCCGCGCTGTCGTTGCCTGAGCGCGCGCCCCGCACGGCCGCGGCCGACCGGGACCGGGAAAGTGGTCGTCACCTGTCGGTGATACCGACGATGATGGGAGACGTGGCACCGGAGTTCGCTTCCTCGCGGCCGCTGGTCGGCCGCGTCCAGGAGCTCGACCAGCTCGCTTCCTTGATCGGGATGGACCGCGAGCCCCTGGCCCGGGCGGTCGTGCTCGCAGGCGACGCCGGAGTCGGCAAGACCCGGACACTGGTCGAGCTGCGAGACCGGGCCAGAGCCGCAGGGTGGCGGGTCGTCGTCGGCCACTGCCTGGACATCGGCGACGGTGCGATGCCCTACCTCCCGTTCTCCGAGATCCTCGGAGGTCTCGCGGCCGAGACGACCGGCGCCGGCAGGAAGGTGCTGGCCGGCAACCCCGCCACTCGTGGACTGCAGCCGGGCCGCCGGCTGCTGTCCGGCACCGAGCTCACCGCCGCCGGTCAGGACGGCGAGGCGCACAGCGTCGACGTGGAGCACGTCGACCGAGGAGATCTCTTCGAGGCCGTCCATGACGTCTTCGAGCAGCTGGCCGAGGAGTCGCCGCTGCTCGTCCTCGTCGAGGACGTGCACTGGGCCGATCGGTCGACCCGGGAGCTGCTCAGCTTCTTGTTCACCCGCGCGTTCGAGCGCCAGGTCGCCATCATCGCCTCCTATCGAAGCGACGACCTGCACCGCAAGCACCCGTTGCGAGCCACGGTCGCGGAGTGGGCCCGCGTCCCCGGCGTCACCCGGCTTCAGCTCGCACCGCTGGGAGACCCGGACGTACGCCGACTCGTCCGCTCACTGCACTCCGGGCCGCTGCGCGAGAGCGACCTGGGCGCCATCGTCGAGCGGGCGGAGGGCAACGCCTTCTTCGTCGAGGAGCTCGTCGTCGCCACCGAGCTCGACGGGGCCGGTCTGCCCGACGACCTGGCCGACCTGCTGCTGGTGCGGCTGGACCGTCTCGACGACGACGCCCGGCAGGCTGTCCGGGCGGCCTCGGTCGCCGGCCGCCGCGTGTCCCACGAGCTGCTCTCCCGCGTCGCGGGTCTCGCCTCCGGCGCGCTTGACCAGGCGCTGCGACTGGCCGTCGAGTCGAACGTGCTCGTGCCGGTCGACGCCGCCGGCTACTCGTTCCGCCACGCCTTGCTGGCCGAGGCGGTCTACGACGACCTGCTGCCCGGTGAGCGGGTGCGGCTGCACGCCGCGTATGCCGGCGCGCTCCGGAACCGGGAGAGCGAGGGCACTGCAGCGGAGCTGGCACGGCACGCCCGTGCTGCGCACGACATCTCGACCGCGGTGGCTGCCAGCATCCGCGCGGGCGACGAGGCGATGTCGGTAGGCGGGCCCGACGAGGCGGCGCGGCACTACGAGCTCGCCCTCGAGCTGGTCAGCGACCAGCGCCACCAGGCGGGCGACGGCGTGGACGTGGTGCGCCTGACCGCCAAGGCTAGCGACGCGGTGAGCTCTGCGGGCAACCCGTATCGGGCGCTCGCGCTCGTCCAGGACCAGCTCGACCAGCTGCCGCGGGACGCAAGTGACGAAGAGCGCGCGCGTCTGCTCCTCGCCCTCGGCACGGCAGCGTTGCTCGGCGACACCGAGGTCTACGCGCTGGAGGCGACCACCCAGGCGCTCAGCCTGGTCGGCCCCGAGCCGAGCGCGCTCAGGGCCAAGGTCCTCTCGGTGCACGCGCGAGCGAACGCAGACCGCCAGCGAGACGACGAGGCCACCAGGTTCGCCGCCGAGGCGCTGGAGCTCGGCCGCTCTCTGCAGCTCTCGCGGGTGGTCGCCGACGCCACCACGACGTTGGCTCGGCTCGATGAACGGGCCGACGACCCCGAGTCGTCGCGGGAGACCTTCGAGAAGATCGTCGCCGAAGCGCGCGCTGAGGGACATCTCACCGAGGAGCTCCGCGGCCTGCACTCGCTGGGCGCGCTGTACTTCGAGGCGGGCGACCTGACCGGGGCTGCCGAGAGCTACGCCATTGCCTCCACCCGGGCGGTCGAGAGTGGCCGCCCGTGGGCGCCGTACGGGTTCGACGCCCGGGTGATGGCGGGGATCACCTCGTTCGTGCAGGGCCGGTGGGAGCACGTGGCCCAGATCGTCGATGTCACCGGTCAGCGGCCACCGGCACTGGCCGAAGCAGCGCTCGCAGCGCTGGCGATGACGCTGCACGCCGGCCGCGGTGACCGGTCCGGGATCGAGCTGCTCGCGCACGTGCGCCCATGGTGGGAGCGCGACGGTTTCGTGGCGATCCTCAGCGGCACGGCAGCCATCGACCTGTACGGCGACAGCGGTCGGCTCGACCAGGCGATCGAGACCCATGACGACGTGGTGCGCACGGTCAGCGCGATCTGGGAGAATGAGCACTTCATGGCCCGGGTCCGGCTGAGCGCGCTGCTGCTCGGGCAGCTTGCCTCCGGTGTGTCCGCCACCGCTGCGGTGCAGTGGCCGGCTCTGGAGGCGAAGGCCTCGCAGCTGCTGGGCGCGGCGCTGGAGGCACACCGGCGCGGTGAGACGCGCAAGAAGGCGGTAGGTCCAGAAGGGCTTGCCTGGACGGCCCGTGCCCGCGCAGAGCACCTACGGCTGTGCTGGCTGACCGGGATCGAGGCACCCACCGAGGAAGAGCTGGTGACCGGTTGGGAGCAAGCGGTCGAGGCGTTCGAGGTCTTCGGTCACCGGTTCGAGACCGCGCGATCGCGCGCCCGGCTGGCCACCGCCCTCCGGGCGGTGGGGCTCCCCGCTCGGGCGCGGGAGTCGGCGGACCTCGCCCGGGCCACCGCCGAGCATCTGGGCGCCGCTCCGCTGCTCACGGAGCTTCGCGCCCTGGGGTCGGCCCGACCGGTCCGTTCGACCGAGGCGTCGCGGGCAGGTGAGTCGCTCACGGCACGTGAGCAGGAGATCCTCGAGCTCGTGGCGCAAGGACGCACGAACGGCGAGATCGCCCGCCGGCTGTTCATCAGCGCCAAGACCGTCAGCGTCCATGTCTCCAACATCTTGGCCAAGCTCGGTGCGAGTGGGCGGACCGAGGCGGCGTCGCTGGCCCGGAAGCAGGGACTCCTCGTCGACTCCTAGGTCCATGGGGTGACCTTTGGCGGCTCAGCTCGCGGCGGCCAGCACCAGCGCCCGGAACAGCCCGGCGTCGTGGACCATCTCCGGGTGCCACTGCACGGCTACACAGAAGCGCTCACCGGGCAGCTCCATCGCCTCCAGCACGCCGTCTTGGGCCCGGGCCACGGCAACGTACCCCGGGTGGTCCCGGACCGACTGATGGTGGTGGCAGTGCACGGAGAGGCGTTCGCCGACCAGGTCCGCCATCCGGGAGCCCGGGTCGACCTCGACCTCGATCTCGCCGAACGCGTCACCTCCGGGGCTGTGGCGTTCGTGACCGACCAGGTCGGGTGTGTGCTGGTCGAGCCGCCCTCCCGCGCGCACCGCCATCACCTGCATCCCCCGGCACACCCCGAGCACCGGCAGCCCGGCGGCCTCAGCCGCGCCGAGCAGCGCGAGCTCCCAGGCGTCCCGGTCCGCACGCCAGCGGGCGGTGTGCTCGTGCGGCTCCGCGCCGTACCGAGCCGGCTCCACGTCCGCACCGCCGGTGACCACCAGGCCGTCGACCCCGGAGAGGACGGCGGCAGCCGACGCCTCCGGCGTCGCCGACGCAGGCAGTAGCACCGGCACGCCGCCCACTGCCTCGACCGCCCGTGCGTAGGCAGCCGGCAGCAGGTCGGCGGTGGTGTCCCAGACCCCCCATCGGGCCTGCTCGCGGTAGGTGGTCAGCCCGATCACCGGCGTGCCCTTCATCTGGCCAGGCACCGCTCAGATCGGGGTGACGTAGGCGGCCGAGATGCCGCCGTCGACCAGGAAGGTCGCCGCGGTCATGAAGCTCGACTCGTCCGAGGCCAGGAACAGCACGGCGTTCGCGATCTCGTCAGGTTCAGCGAACCGGCCCATCGGCACGTGCACCAGCCGGCGCGCCGCACTCTCGTAGTCGGTGGCGAACAGCTCCTTGAGCAGGGGCGTGTTGACCGGCCCGGGGCACAGCGCGTTCACCCGCACACCCTGACGGGCGAACTCGACCCCGAGCTCACGGGTCATCGACAACACCCCACCCTTCGACGCCGAGTACGAGATCTGCGAGGTCGCCGCACCCATCACCGCGACGAACGACGCGGTGTTGATGATCGAGCCGGACTGCTGCTCGAGCATGTACGGCAAGGCTGCCTTGCAGCACAGGTAGACGCTGGTGAGGTTGACCTCCTGCACCTTGCGCCAGGCGTCCAGGCCGGTGTTCAGGATGGACTCGTCCTCGGGTGGGGAGATGCCGGCGTTGTTGAACGCGACGTCGACCGACCCGAAGCTCTGCCGCGCGGCGCGGAAGAGGTTGTCCACCTGCTCCCCGGACGTGACGTCCGTCGCCACGAACAGCCCGCCCACCTCGTCGGCGACCTGGCCTCCCCGGTCCTCGACGAGGTCGCCGATCACCACCTTGGCGCCCTCCTCGGCGAAGCGTCGAGCCGTCGCCAGGCCGATGCCTGAGCAGCCACCGGTGACCACGGCCACCTTGCCGTCGAGACGACCCGCCATCATGCTTCCTGGGCGATGTAGACGTTCTTCTCCTCGGTGAAGGCGTTCGGCGCGTCCGGTCCCAGCTCACGTCCCAGCCCCGACTGCTTGTAGCCGCCGAACGGCGTCCAGTACCGCACCGAAGCGTGTGAGTTGACGCTGATGTTGCCGGCCTGGATCCCCCGGGACACGCGCAGTGCCCGGCCGAGATCACGGGTGTAGACCGAGCCGGACAGCCCGTACTCGGTGTCGTTCGCCAGCGTGACCGCGTCCGCCTCGCCGTCGAAGGGCATCACGGCCACCACCGGACCGAACACCTCCTCGCGCCAGACCCGCTCGTCGGGCGAGTCGACGGCCACCACCGTCGGCGGCACCCAGAAGCCGGCGCCGCCGGGCGCTGACCCGGTGATCGCGACCTCGGCGTCGTCGAGGAAGCCGAGCACGCTCGCCTTCTGGCTCGCCGAGATGAGCGGTCCCATCTCACTGCTCTCGTCGACGGGATCGAGCACGCGCAGCGACGTGACCGCCGGCTCGAGAAGCTCGAGGAACTGGTCGTACGCGCTGCGTTCCACCAGGATCCGCGACCGCGCGCAGCAGTCCTGGCCGGCGTTGTCGAAGACCGCGTACGGTGCCGCAGCGGCCGCCTTGCCGAGGTCCGCGTCGGCGAACACGACGTTCGCGCTCTTGCCACCGAGCTCGAGGGTCACCCGCTTCACCTGCTCGGCGCACCCCGCCATGATCTGCTTGCCGACCTCGGTGGAGCCGGTGAAGCACACCTTGCGCACCAGCGGGTGGCTGACGAACCTGGCGCCGACGACCGAGCCCTTGCCGGGGACGACGTTGAGGACCCCTGGCGGCACACCGGCCTCCAGCGCCAGCTCACCGATCCGGATCGCGGTCAGTGGGGTCATCTCGGCCGGTTTGAGCACCACGCAGTTGCCTGCGGCCAGAGCCGGGGCGAAGCCCCATCCTGCGATCGGCATCGGGAAGTTCCACGGCACGATCACCGCGACGACGCCCAGCGGCTCGTGGAAGGTGACGTCGATCCCACCGGCGACCGGGATCTGTCGCCCGAACAGCCGTTCCGGCGCGGCGGAGTAGTAGTTCACGACGTCCCGGACGTTGCCTGCCTCCCAGCGGGCGTTGCTCCAGGTGTGCCCGGCGTTGCGCACCTCCAGCTCGGCGAGCTCTTCGATGTGGGCGTCCACGACCGCGGCGAACCGGCGCAGCAGACCGGCGCGCTCCCCGGGTGCCAGGTCGCGCCAGGCGGGGAAGGCGTCCTGCGCGCGCTCGATCACCCGGTCGGTCTCCTCGGCTCCCGTCGAGGGCACCTCCGCGACCGCTCCACCGGTCGCCGGGTTGAGGACGGTGTGGGTCTCAGAGGCGCTCGAAGCCACGCTTGCGCTCCCAGTCGGTCACCGTGGACTCGAACGCCGCGAGCTCCACGTCGGCCATGTTGGTGTAGTGGTCCACGACCTCGTCACCGAACGCCTTGCGAGCGGCCACCGAGCCGGAGAAGGCGTCGCGTGCCTGCCTGAGCGTCGTCGGCACCGTCGGGGCGTCCGAGAGGTAGGCGTTGCCCTGGAGCTCAGCCCCGAGCGGTAGCCGTTGCTCGACTCCGTGCAGACCTCCGGCGATCATCGCGGCCAGAGCGAGATAGGGGTTGACGTCGCCTCCGGGCACCCGGTTCTCCATCCGGGCAGCGGGTCCCTGCCCGACCAGACGCACCGCACACGTGCGGTTGTCGTGGCCCCAGCCGATCGCCGTCGGGGCGAAGGACCCGGCAGCGAACCGCTTGTAGGAATTGATGTTTGGGGCGTACAGCAAGGTGAAGTCGCTCATCGTCGCCAACACCCCTGCCACGAAGTGGTCGTAGAGCTCGGTGCGTCTCGCGCCGTCAGAGTCCCAGAACACCACCGAGCCGTCCTCGCCACGCAGGGACAGGTGGATGTGACAGGAGTTGCCCTCCCGCTCGTCGTACTTGGCCATGTAGGTGATCGAGCTGCCGTGCTGCGCCGCGATCTCCTTCGCCATCGTCTTGTAGACCGCGTGGTTGTCCGCGGTGGTGAGTGCGTCGGAGTACAGGAAGCCGATCTCGTGCTGCCCGAAGTTGCACTCGCCCTTGACTCCCTCGACGTCCATGCCGGCTGCGTACGTCGTGTTGCGGATCTCGCGCAGCAGCGGTTCGATCCGGCTGGTGCCGATGATCGAGTAGTCGACGTTGTACTGGTTGGCCGGGGTGAGGTCACGGTAGCCCCGCGACCAGGCGTCCTCGTACGTGTCGTCGAACACGATGAACTCCAGCTCGGTGCCGGCAAGCGCGACGTACCCCTGCTCGCCCGCCCGGTCGACCTGCTTGCGCAGGATGCTTCGCGGCGACTCCTCCACCGGGGCGTGGTCGAGCCAGACCAGGTCGCACTGCACCATCACGGTGGCCGGCAGGTGAGGCAGCACCCGGATCGTGTCCTGGTCGAGGGCGAACTCCATGTCGCCGTAGCCCCTGTCCCAGGAGGAGATCTGGTAACCGCCGACGGTGTTCATCTCCACGTCCACCGCGAGCAGGTAGTTGCAGCCCTCGGTCCCGCCCTCGACCACGTGGTCGAGGAAGTACCGGGCGTGCAGCCGCTTGCCCTGCAGCCGGCCCTGCATGTCGGTGAAGGCGACCACGACGGTGTCGACCTCCCCCACGTCGATCCGTTGCCTCAGGCCCTCCAGCGTGAGGTAGCGCTCGTTCGGTGGGCTCATGGCTTCCTTCCTGGTTTCCTCATCCGAGCAGCCCGCGCAGCAGGGCGGCGGTGTCGTCGCAGTGCCGTTCCATCACCTGTCGCGCTCTGACGGCATCGCCGTGCAGGATCGCCTCGACGATCGAGTGGTGCTGGGCGTCGGAGTGCTCGATGTTGCGCTCCAGCACCGGGATGGCGCTGAGCATCTCGTGCAGCCGCGCCTGCACGTCGGTCACCGCGCGCACGACCAGCGGGGATCCCGAGAGGGTGGCGATCGCCAGGTGGAACCTCGAGTCCGCCTGGCGGTGACCGGCGGGATCGGTCGCCGCGGAGACCTCGTCGTGCGCCTCGGTCAGCAGGTTCCGCTGCGCGGCGTCGAGCTCCCGGCTCGCGGCGATGCGGCAGCCCCCGGGCTCGACGACACGGCGGAAGACCAGGACGTCGCGCATCTCCTCGCGGCGCTCCTGGTCGATGTCCCCGGCGGCGGGGGCGGTGGGCCGGTGCTTGACCACGGTGCCGCCGGCTCGCCCGCGCCTGGTCTCGACCAGGCCGGCCGCGCGGAGGGCGGCGATCGCCTCGCGCAGGGTTGCTCGGGAGACCGCCAGCCGCTCCGAGAGCTCTCGCTCGGGGGGCAGCGTGCTGTCGCGTGGGTAGACGCCGAGCCGGATCGCGGTCGCCAGCTGCTCCACGCTGGCTTCGAAGGCGTGCCCGCCCACAGGGCGCAGGACCGCCGCGGTGAGGGACTCGTGCCGCACGCTGGTCAATGGACAGACTCCAAACCTTTTCCCGCCAAAAGTCTAGACGCATAGTTTCCGGCGGCGCTAGCATCGGCCGACGGTTCACGGCAACGGGAGCGACAGATGAGCGATACGTCCCAACTCTCCGACGATGAACGAAGGCTTGCTGAGCTCGGCTACAAGCAGGAGCTGAACCGATCCTGGTCCAGCTTCTCGAACTTCGCCATCTCCTTCTCGATCATCTCGATCCTGGCCGGCTGCTTCACCACGTTCGGCCAAGGGTTCAACAACGGGGGGCCGATCGCCATCTCGTGGGGCTGGCCGATCGTCTCGCTGTTCATCTTGTTGATCGGCTTCACCATGTCCGAGCTGGTCTCCGCCTACCCGACCTCCGGTGGAATCTACTGGTGGGCCTCGAAGATGGGCGGACCGCGTGCCGGGTTCTTCACCGGCTGGCTGAACCTGATCGGCCTCGTGGCGGTGACCGCCTCGGTCGCCTACGGGTGCGCCACGTTCATCGACCTGACCCTGAGCACCTGGTCGGAGTCCTTCGCCGGCGGCTACTCCCTCACCCGGGTCTTCCTGATCTTCGTGATCGTGCTGGCGGCCGCGGCCGCCCTCAACATCTACAGCGGCCACCTGATGGCGGTCATGAACAACATCTCGGTCTGGTGGCACGTCTTCGGCGCGCTGGCCATCGTGCTGATCCTGGTGCTCGTCCCTGACAACCACCAGAGCCTCAGCTACGTGTTCACCGAGCGGTTCAACAACAGTGGGTACGACGGCGGCAGCAACTCTTCGTCGGTGTACTGGTTGCTGGTCGTGCCCTTCGGGCTGCTGCTCACGCAGTACACGATCACCGGCTTCGACGCATCCGCCCACCTGTCCGAGGAGACACACTCCGCCGCCAACGCAGCGGCCAAGGGCATCTGGCGATCGATCGCCTACTCGGCCATCGGCGGCTGGATCCTGTTGCTGGCGTTCTTGTTCGCGGTGCCGAACGGGGCGGACGGCGCCCCTGACAACGCGGGAGTCGGTGCGGGTGGAGTCGCCTACATCTTCACCACCTCGCTGGGCGCCGACCTCGCCGCACTGGTGCTCTTCATCTCGGCCGCCGGTCAGTTCTTCTGCGCCACGGCCTGCATGACAAGTGCCTCCCGGATGCTGTTCGCCTTCAGCCGGGACCGTGCCGTGCCCGGCTCGTCACAGTGGTCGAAGGTCTCGGCCAACCGGGTCCCGGCTCGTGCGGTGATGCTGGTCGGCGTGGTGTCCGGGCTGATCACGCTCCCGGCACTGGTCGAGGTGAACATCGGCACCGCGGAGGACCCGCTGATCGTGCCCACCGCCTTCTACGCGGTGGTGTCGGTGGCCGTGATCGGTCTGTACCTGGCGTTCCTGATCCCGATCTGGCAGCGCTGGCGGATGGGTGACGCGTTCGAGCCGGGGTCGTGGAACAACGGCTCCAAGTACAAGTGGATGAACCTCGTGGCCGTCATCGAGATCGTCATCATCAGCATCTACTTCATCTTGCCGTTCGTACCCCAGGGGGTGCCGTTCTCAGACGACTTCTCGTGGAAGTTCGTCAACTACGCTCCGATCCTCACCGTCGGCTCCCTCATCCTGCTGGCGATCTGGTGGCAGGTCTCGGCACGGCACTGGTTCACCGGTCCGAAGAAGACCATCGACACCGAGGTCGTCGAGGCCTTCAACGACTGAGCCTCTCGTCTTCGCAGGAGGCCGGCGTTGAGAGTGCTGAGCATCGATGCCGACGTGTTCGGCTCGGTGCCGGACGCGGCCGGCCCCGGTGACGCCCCTGCGCACTCACGAATCGAGCGGTGGTTGGCCGAGGCGATGAGCGACGGCCGGCTCGGCACCGGCGACCGGCTACCTCCGGAGAGCGACCTGGCGACGGCGTTCGGGGTGAGCAGGATGACCCTTCGCCAAGCGCTCGGCGCGCTGGCGCGCAGCGGCCACGTCCATCGCCAGCGCGGCAGGGCCGGCGGGACCTTCGTGGCCCGCCCCCGCATCGAGTGCGACCTCACCGGCCTGCCCGGCTTCACCGAGCAGATGCGCCGCGCCCGGGTGCGCGCGGGCGCCAGCATCGTCCGCTGTCGGATCATCGAGCCGCCACCGGGTGTGGCCCGAGCGCTCTGCCTCTCCGGAGTCGACGAGGTCTACGAGGTCGTCCGGGTCCGGTCCGCCGACCGTGAGCCGCTCGCCCTGGAGGAGACCTACCTTTCGGCCGCCAGGTTCCCCGGACTGCTCGACCATCGGCTGACCGGGTCGCTCTACTCACTGATGAAGCGCCACTACGAGACGGTGCCGCACACCGCGCAGGAGTGGCTCGAGCCGGTGGTCGCTGACGCTGAGCAGGCGCGACTGCTGGGCGCCGAGGAGGGGGCGGCACTGATGCTGGTGACCCGCACCGCCTACGACCAGGAGGGGGAGCCGGTCGAGCACGCCTACGACCGCTACCGGGCGGACCGCACCAGGATCGCCCTGCGCACCAGCATCGCCGAGGACAAGGTCGGTTGAGATGGCCGGCACCCTCGACCTTCCTTCGATGGAGCAGCGTCTCGACCACGTACCCGCCCTCGCCGGACCGCGAACCGTGGAGGAGCTTCCTGGTGGGCTGACCAACGTGAACCTCAAGGTCACCACCTCCAAGGGGGTCTTCGTTGCGCGATGCTTCGGCAGCGACGAGGGACTGCTGGGAATCGACCGCGAGGCCGAGCACCTGAACACGCTGGCCGCTGCCCGAGCCGGTGTCGGGGCGCCGGTCGTCGACTTCCGGCCGGAGCTCGGCATCTTGGTGCTCGACTACATCGACGGCTCCACCTACGACAACAGCAGCTTCCTCCGGGAGGGTGTGATCGCACGAGTGGCCGCGGCCTGCCGCGCCTTGCACGCCGGCCCCCGGTTCGTCAACGACTTCGACATGTTCGACCGCCAGCGGCGTTACCTGCGGATCGTCCGGGAGCGCGGCTTCAGCCTGCCCACCGGCTACGAGAAGTACGACGCGGCGTTCCAGGAGGTCCGCCGCGCCCTGGCCGTCCACGCACCGGACACGGTCCCCTGCAACAACGACCTGCTGGCCGGGAACTTCATCGACGACGGACAGCGGCTGTGGCTCATCGACTACGAGTACTCCGGCAACAACGACCCTTCCTTCGAGCTCGGCAACACGGCGACCGAGTGCGACCTCGACGGTGAGCAGCTCGCCGAGCTGGTGGTGGCCTACCACGGAAGGGAGTTGCGCAACCAGCTCGCGCGGGCCAGGCTGCAGGCGCTCACCTCGCAGTACGGCTGGTCACTGTGGGGTGCCATCCAGGCGGCCACCAGCACCCTCGACTTCGACTTCGACAGCTGGTGCCTGGAGCGTTTCGAGAAGGCTGCGGTGGGGTTCACCGATGCCGACTTCCCGCGGCTGCTGGAGGAGGTGACCCGTGACGACTGAGCTTCCCCAGCGTGCTCAGGTGGTGGTCATCGGGGGCGGTGTGATCGGTGCCAGCGCGGCCTACCACCTGACCCGCCTCGGGGTGAGCGACGTGGTGGTCCTCGAGCAGGGAGCGCTCTCCTGCGGCACGACCTGGCACGCTGCGGGACTGGTCGGTCAGCTGCGCGCCTCGGAGAGCGCGACCCGGTTGGTGCAGTACTCCACCGACCTCTACTCGCGGCTGGAGCAGGAGACCGGGCTCAGCGCCGGGTATCGGCGGTGCGGTGCGGTGACCGTGGCCCGCACCCCGGACCGGATGACCCAGCTTCGGCGCACCGCCGCGACCGCCGAGGCCTTCGACCTGGAGTGCGAGCTGCTGACACCAGCGCAGGCACAAGAACGGTTCCCGTTGATGCAGGTCGAGGACCTGGTCGGTGCGATCTGGCTCCCGGGGGACGGAAAAGCCAACCCGGCCGACCTCACCGCGGCGCTGGCGAAGGGTGCCCGGCTGGGGGGCGCGACCGTGCTCGAACGGGTGCGGGTCGTCGACGTGCTGACCGCGAACGGCGCGGTGACGGGGGTCCGCACCGACGCAGGCGACATCGAGGCGGAGGTGGTGGTCAACTGCGCGGGCCAGTGGGCCAAGCAGGTCGCGGCGATGGTCGGGGTGAACGTGCCGCTGCACTCGGCCGAGCACTTCTACGCGGTCACCGACCAGATCGAGGGCATCGCGCCGGAGATGCCGATCCTGCGCGACCCCGACGGCTACACCTACTTCAAGGAGGAGGTCGGGGGTCTCGTGGTGGGCGGCTTCGAGCCGGAGGCGAAACCATGGGTCTCACCGGACGCGGTTCCCTACCCGTTCGAGTTCAGCCTGCTGGAGGAGGACTGGGAGCACTTCTCGGTCCTGATGGACAACGCGGTGACCCGGGTCCCGGTCCTGGCCGAGACCGGGATCCGCAAGCTCTACAACGGCCCGGAGAGCTTCACGCCGGACAACCAGTTCGTGCTCGGCGAGGCGCCGTCGGTGCGCGGGTTCTTCGTCTGCGCAGGCTTCAACAGTGTCGGAATCGCCTGCGCCGGCGGGGCCGGCCGGGCACTGGCCGAGTGGGTCGTCGAGGGCGAGGCGACCTCCGACCTGGTCGCGGTGGACCTGCGCCGGTTCGGTGCTTTCACCGGCAACACCCGCTGGCTGCGCGACCGGGTCTCGGAGGTCCTCGGCCTGCACTACGCGATCCCGTGGCCGAACCGGGAGCTGGAGACGGCGCGTCCGTTCCGGCGCTCACCGCTGCACCACCTGCTGGCCGACGCCAACGCCGGCTTCGGCAGCAAGATGGGGTGGGAGCGGCCGAGCTACTTCGCCCCGCCGGACGCAGACCCGACCATCGAGTACTCCTGGGGCAAGCAGAACTGGCTGCCCTGGTGTGCCGGGGAACAGGTGGCCGCCCGTGAGGCAGTGGCCGTCTTCGACCAGACCTCGTTCTCCAAGTACCTGGTGGTGGGGGCGGACGCGGAGACCTCGCTTCAGTGGATCTGCACGAACGACGTCGCGGTTCCCGTGGGCACGACGGTCTACACCGGCCTGCTCAACCGGCGCGGGACCTACGAGTCGGATCTCACCGTCACCCGGACCGGCCCCGAGGAGTTCCTGCTGGTGAGCAGCGCGGCGACCACCGAACGCGACCAGGACTGGCTCAACCGCAACATCGCGGCCGGTGCCGACGCGAAGGTGGTGGACGTCACCTCGGCGTACGCAGTCCTCGGCGTGATGGGCCCGCGCTCACGCGACCTGCTCACCCGGCTCTCCGACGCGGACTTCGCCGACGCCGCCTTCCCCTTCAGCACCAGCCAGGTCGTTCGGCTCGGATACTCGACCGTGCGGGCGACCAGGATCACCTACGTCGGTGAGCTCGGCTGGGAGCTCTACGTGCCCACCGAGTTCGCGGTCGGCGTCTACGAGGACCTCATCGGCGAAGGGGAGTCTCTCGGTGTGACACCTGCCGGGTACTACGCGATCGAGGCGTTGCGGCTGGAGAAGGGGTACCGCGCCTTCGGCCGGGAGCTGACCCCGGACTACAACCCGGTCGAGGCGGGACTCACCTTCGCCTGCAAGCTCAAGACCGACATCGGGTTCCTCGGCCGCGAAGCCGTGGAGAAGGCCAAGGCGGAGGGGCCCAGACGCCGGTTGGTGTCACTGGTCGTCACCGACCGCGACGCGATGCTGTGGGGCGGCGAGCTCGTCCGTCGCGACGGTCGCGCCGTTGGCCAGGTGACCAGCGCTGCCTGGGGCGAGACGATGGGTGCCTGCGTGGGCCTGGCCTACGTCGCACGTCCCGATGGGCAGCCGGTCAGTCGGGACTGGGCGGGCTCGGGGGAGTACACGGTCGACGTGGGTGGGGAGGTGCATCCGGTGGAGGTCGGCTTGCGGTCGGTGTTCGACCCGGACGGCAGCAAGATCCGGCCCGCCCCCGAGGTCGGGAGTGCTCGCTAGGCTCGAGCGATGAGAGGTGCGGCGCAGGCGTTCTTGGCCTCACTGTCCGACGAGCAGGAGGCGATGGCTCGATACGCCTTCGCCGACGAGGAGCGGTTCTCCTGGCACTACACTCCCGGGATGCGTGGCGGGCTGGCGCTCGCGGACATGGATGCGGAGCAGCGAGACCGTGCGTTCGCACTCGTCGAGACCGGGCTCTCGGAGCGCGGGGCCAGCACGGCACGCGGGATCATCGGGCTCGAGCCGGTCCTGAAGGCGCTCGAGGAGCAGGCAGGCAGGCCGGGCTCGGAGCGGCGCCGCCGCGAGCACTACTGGTTCAGCGTCTTCGGCGACCCGGCCGACGACGCGCCGTGGGCCTGGCGGGTCGGCGGGCACCACCTATGCCTGCATTTCACGGTGGTCGCAGACGCGTTGTCGGTGACGCCGCTGTTCTTCGGCGCCAACCCGGCGCAGGTGCCGCGTGGACCCGAGGAGGGTCTGCGAGTCCTCGCCGCCGAGGAGGACCTCGCCCGCGATCTCCTGGAGTCGTTGCCGAGCGAGCAGCGCGAACGAGCCGTCGTCTCACCCGATGCACCGAGCGACATCCTCACCCGGAACGCCGTGCGTGCCCACATCGCCGCGGTGCCGACCGGGGTGGAGTACGTCGACCTGGCGCCGCGCTCACAGCAGGCGTTCGACGTCCTGCTCGAGCACTACCTCGGCCGGGTGCGTGCGGCTGTGTCGCCGGACCGGGAGCCGCTGACCTTCGCCTGGGCGGGGTCGCCCGAGCCCGGCCTGGGTCACTACTACGCGCTCCGCGGTGAGGAGTTCCTGGTCGAGTACGACAACACCCAGAACGACGCGAACCACATCCACACGGTATGGCGTGACCTGCGGCGGGACTGGGGCGAGGATCTGCTCGCCGCTCACTACCGCCATGCGCACCGGACCCGCCCCGCCGCACCTACGGATACCTAGGCGTGCGTCAATTGTGCTGCCCGCTGTGCTGCCCGCGCGACCCAGCCGGCGCGAGCAGCACGATCAGGCACGGATGATGACAGGGAGAGCTGGTGGACGACGGAGACGAAAGCCGGGCCCGGCCGGTGCTCGTCGGCCTGGCTGCGCTGGTCGGCGTCGCCGTGCTGATCGGTGCAGTGGTCAGTGCGGTCGCACTCGGCCTGGCCGACGTGACGGGTGTCTCCGACGGGGACGCAGCCGACGTGTCCACCTCGCCGGAGCAGAGCCTCTACGTCCCGGACCCGGACACGCCTGCTGAGTCCCGCTCGACGGCGCCCGCCGAGAGCCCGTCGACGTCCCCGTCACCGTCCCAGGCGACGACCCAGGCGACGACAGAGCCGGCCGAGCCGAAGACGTCCAAGAAGCCGGAACGCCGCCAGATCACCCTGGCAGCCAGTCCGTCTCGCGTGCCCACGTTCGGTCGGATCACCCTGACCGGGACCTACCGGGGCGGGGACGGGAGCACGTTGCAGGTGCAGCGTTTGGAGGGCGGCTGGGTCGCCTTCCCCACCACGGCCACCGTCGAGGGCGGTCAGTTCGCCACCTACGTCGAGTCCGGCCAGGGCGGCCAGAACCGCTTCCGGGTCGTCGACGAGGCCACCGGTCGGGCATCCGCCCCGGTCACCGTCACCGTTGGCTGACGCGCTGAGGTACGCGCAGCTCGTCGTTGCCTGCACCGTCCTCGGCACCGGGATCGCCTTCCTGCTCGAGGCGGCCCTGGGATCGGACGGCTACTCGTCACTGGTCAACGGGTTGGCGATTGCCACCGCCGCCCCGTTCTGGGTGCTGAACATCATCGTGGGGGCTGGATTCATCGCGATGGCCTGGCTGCGGGGCACACGACCCGGCCCGGGCACCGTGGTCCAGTGGTTCCTGGTCGGTTTCGTCATCTCGGCAGTGCTCGCACTCGCCCCACCGGTGGAGGGCGTGCCGGCTCGGATCGGGTATCTCGCGCTGGCTTTCGGGCTCATCACCCTGGGTGTCGCTGGGTACCTGGCCAGCGACACCGGGGCGGGGCCGGCCGAGGCCGCTGCCCTGGCCTGGGACCCGCCCATCCCGTTCCGATGGAGCTACAGCCTGGTCCAGGGCGGAGGCGCGGTGGTCGGCTGGCTGCTCGGCGCCGCGATCGGACCCGGCACGGTGATCATCGTGCTCCTGCTGGGACCGGCCGTCGACCTGCTGCGCCGCAGCCTGCCCGCCCTGGAGCGCCGGTGAGGCGGCGCCTCGTCGGGACCAGAAGATGACTCAGATCACACCCGTGGCCGGCCGCTGACGGAATCTGCGCCGGGCACTCCTGCGTTGCACCAGATGACAAGAGTTGAGTTGATCTGGCTCAGGAAGTTTGCCAGACTGGCTCGTGGACGGCTCGCCGGCAGCGGCCGTCCAGGCACCCCAGAACTCGAGGTACACCAGCGACCTGCGCCGAGTCGCAGGACCCGAAAACCGGAGGTAATCACATGGCACGCGCGGTCGGCATCGACCTGGGAACGACGAACTCCGTCGTCTCCGTCCTCGAAGGTGGCGAACCCACCGTCATCGCGAACGCCGAAGGGTCGCGCACCACCCCGTCGGTGGTGGCGTTCGCCAAGAACGGCGAGGTGCTCGTCGGGGAGGTCGCCAAGCGTCAGGCGGTGACCAACGTCGACCGGACCATCCGGTCGGTCAAGCGGCACATGGGCACCGACTGGAAGTCGCAGATCGACGACAAGACGTTCACCCCCCAGCAGATCTCGGCGTTCGTGTTGCAGAAGCTCAAGCGGGACGCCGAGTCCTACCTCGGGGAGACGGTCACCGACGCCGTGATCACGGTTCCGGCGTACTTCTCAGACGCCCAGCGCCAGGCCACCAAGGAGGCCGGCGAGATCGCGGGCATGAACGTGTCTCGCATCGTCAACGAGCCGACCGCCGCCGCGCTGGCCTACGGCCTGGACAAGGAGTCCGACCAGACCATCTTGGTCTTCGACCTGGGCGGCGGAACCTTCGACGTGTCGTTGCTTGAGATTGGTGAGGGCGTCGTGGAGGTGAAGGCGACCTCGGGGGACAACCATCTCGGTGGTGACGACTGGGACACCCGCCTCGTGGAGTGGATGGTCAAGAAGTTCAAGGCCAGCAACAACGTCGACCTGGGTGCGGACAAGATCGCCCGGCAGCGCCTACAGGAGGCGGCTGAGAAGGCGAAGATCGAGCTTTCGTCCTCGAGCGAGACCACCATCCACCTGCCCTACATCACCCACTCGGAGTCCGGGCCACTGCACTTCGAGGAGAAGCTGACCCGCTCGGAGTTCCAGAAGCTGACCTCCGACCTGCTCGACCGCACCAAGGCGCCTTTCAAGCAGGTGCTCAAGGACGCCGGCCAGGACATCTCCAAGATCGATCACGTGGTCCTGGTCGGCGGCTCCACCCGGATGCCCGCGGTCGCGGACACGGTCAAGGAGCTGCTCGGCGGCAAGGAGCCCAACAAGGGAGTGAACCCGGACGAGGTCGTGGCCGTCGGCGCCGCCTTGCAGGCCGGGGTGCTCAAGGGCGAGGTCAAGGACGTGCTGCTGCTCGACGTGACGCCGCTGAGCCTGGGCATCGAGACGCAGGGAGGCGTGATGACCCGGCTGATCGAACGCAACACCACGATCCCGACCAAGCGCTCCGAGGTGTTCACCACCGCGGCCGACAACCAGCCCTCGGTGGGGATCCAGGTCTTCCAGGG
>CADCUJ010000058.1 GCA_902805855.1 uncultured Nocardioidaceae bacterium | reverse complement strand
TCCTCGTACGACGGGTTCGGGGTGCTGCCGCCGGCGTAGCCGACCGAGGTGGACCACACGCCAGGGATCTTCCAGAAGACCTCCTCGGCACCCCAGAAGCACCCGAGGCCGAAGAGCGCCACCTCGTAGCCGGCCGGGATGTTCGACTCGTCGGTGACCAGCGGAGCGTCCAGGACGCGGTGTCGCTCGGGGAGGTGGAAGGGCTGCTCGGCGCGACCTGTCAGGGCCTGCTCCGGACTCGGGATCTCCTGCTTGTGGCGGTTGAACAGCACAGATTGCTCCTCTTTCGACGTACTGCGTTCACCTGGTGCAACGCGCGATGAGGGTCGATCCTTCCCGCGCTGCACGGGCCCGCGGACATGGGCGTCCCGCAACTCTCACTCCACGCTCGTGTCGGAGTCGAAGTCCACCTCGGAGCCGGACTCCAGCAGCGCCGAGTAGAGCGCCACCGAGGTGTCCGCGACCGAGAGCGTCAGAGCGCCGATGTCCCGGCCGACGACCGTGGGCACGGAGACGACGCCGCGACGGTTCACGTTCAGCCCGTGTGCGGTCATCAGGCCCTGCGCGAGCTCGAACCAGCCGTCGGGCTCGCCGGCGAGGCGGACGGCGTTCCCGCCGTCGTCGATGTCGTAGCGGTCCTCGCGCTTGCGGATCCGCACCCGCACCGGCTCAGCGGACCCGTAGGACAGCGCGGTCTCGAGCACGGCCTCGGCCTCGTCCTGGTCGCGCAGTGCTCGCAGCTCTTCCTCCATCTCGTCAGGGTAGTCCGGCGGAGGCTGGAGTCATGTCGGGCGGATAGGGTCGGCCGGGTGAGCGAGCACATCCAACCAGGCACGGAGAAGGCGGGTTTCGAGACCCGGGCCATCCATGCCGGCTACGAGCCAGACCCCTCGACGGGTGCGGTGATACCGCCGATCTACGCGACCAGCACCTACAAGCAGGACGGTGTCGGCGGGATGCGCGGCGGCTACGAGTACTCTCGCTCCGCCAACCCCACCCGCACGGCTCTCGAGGGCTGCATCGCTGCGCTCGAGGAGGGGGAGCGCGGGCTCGCCTTCGCGAGCGGGATGGCGGCCGAGGACACCTTGTTGCGGGCGCTGTGCCGCCCCGGCGACCACGTGGTCATCCCGGACGACGCGTACGGCGGGACCTACCGCCTGATCGCGCGGGTCGCCCAGCCGTGGGGTCTGCGCTACACCCCCGTGCAGGTCGCCGATGTCGCCGCGGTCCGCGCGGCGATCGAACCGGGGAGCACGAAGGTCGTGTGGGTGGAGACCCCGACCAACCCGTTGCTCAACGTCGCCGACATCGCCGCCCTCGCTACCCTCGCCCATGACGCCGGCGCCCTGCTCGTGGTCGACAACACCTTCGCCTCGCCCTACCTCCAGCAGCCGCTGAGCCTCGGCGCCGACGTCGTCGTGCACTCGACCACGAAGTACTGCGGCGGCCACTCCGACGTCGTCGGCGGTGCCCTGGTGGTCAAGGACCTCGAGATCGCCGAGCAGCTGACGTTCCACCAGAACTCGATCGGCGGGGTCGCCGGTCCGTTCGACGCGTGGTTGGTCCTCCGGGGCCTGAAAACGCTCGGGGTGCGGATGGACCGGCACTGCGACAACGCCGAGCGCGTCGTCGAGTTCCTGCAACGGCACGAAGCGGTGAGCCAGGTGATCTACCCAGGACTCGAGGAGCATCCGGGGCACCAGGTCGCGAGCCGGCAGATGAAGAGGTACGGCGGCATCGTCTCGTTCCGCGTCACCGGCGGTGAACCGCACGCTCTGGACGTCTGCGCCAAGGCGGAGGTGTTCACGCTGGGCGAGTCTCTCGGAGGGGTGGAGTCGCTGATCGAGCACCCGGGCCGGATGACACATGCCTCCGTCGCGGGCACGGATTTGGAGGTGCCCGGCGACCTCATCCGGCTCAGTGTCGGCATCGAGACCGCCGAAGACCTGGTCGCCGACCTGGCGCAAGCGCTGGGGTGAGCCTGGTCGCCTGCGTCGACTTCGGCTCGACGTTCACGAAGGCGTCGCTGGTGGACATCGAAGGTGGCGACTTGGTCGCGACCGCGAGCAGTCGGACGACGGTCGAGACCGACGTGCTCGACGGGTGGTACTCCTGCCTGCACCAGCTGAGCGAGGTGGAGCCGGGGGCGCGCCGGGCGCGCCTGCTTGCCTGCTCCTCGGCGGGGGGAGGTCTGCGCGTCGCCGTGGTCGGCAACGAGGAGCTGGTCACCGCGGAGGCAGGGCGCCGGGTCGCGCTGTCCAGCGGGGGTCGGGTGGTGCACGTGGCCAGTGGAGGGCTCGACCAGCCCGCGATCTCGCGGCTGCGGGAGAGCGGACCGGACGTCGTGCTGCTGGTCGGCGGGACCGACGGAGGGAACTCCGAGGTGATCTTGGGCTGCGCGCGTGCACTGGCCGACGCGTCGTGGCCGACTCCGGTGGTGGTCGCCGGAAACGCGCAGGCCCAGCAAGAGATCGCGGGGATGCTCGCGGGATCGGGTACGCCGTACGTGCGCTCGGACAACGTCGTGCCGCAGATCGGCGTCCTCGCGCCCACGTCCGCGCGGACAGCGGTGCGAGAGATGTTCTTGAGGCATGTGATCGGCGGCAAGCACCTGTCCCGAGGCGCTGAGTTCGAGGAGATGGTCAAAGGGGCGACCCCCGACGTGGTGCTCACCGCGGTCGAGCTCCTCGCCCGGGGGCTCGACGAGGAGCGGCCCGGCGTGGGAGACGTGGTGGTGGTCGACGTCGGCGGCGCCACCACGGACGTCCACTCGGTGGTCGAGATCGACCCCGAGGACGCCGGGTTGGCCAGGCAGGTGGTCGCCAGGGTGCCGGTCAGCCGGACCGTGGAGGGTGACCTCGGCATGCGCTGGAGCGCCGGTTCCACGGTCGCGGAGGGGCTGGCGGCCGGACTGGTCCCGACGGGCCGAGGGGCAGTCCTCGAGTCCGCCGCTGAGCTGCGCCGGAAGGCGCCGGGGTACCTTCCGGACTCGGCTGAGTCCTCGGGTGAGGAGGAGGAGATCGCCTCCGTTGCGGTCACCCTGGCGCTGAGGCGGCACGCGGGCCGGGCGCAGGTCCGCTACGGGCCGGACGGGCGGGTCGTCGAGCGGACCGGCACGGACCTGCGCGAGGTCGACCTGCTCGTCGGCTCCGGAGGCGTGCTGCGGGAGAGCCGGGGTGAGGTGTCCGACCGGATCCTGTCCGCGGCCGTCGGTGAGCGCGAGGGCGGATGGCAGCTACCGCGGCATCCGCGCGTCGTGGTCGACCGCGACTACGTGCTGGCACCCGCCGGGCTGTTGGCCCAGGAGTATCCGGAGGCGGCCCACCAGCTGGTTTCGACACTGGTCCGCTGACACCGTTCAACGGCCCGGCGGGTCCGGGTCCACCGGTGCCGGTTGCCCTAGCCTGGAGCCATGGGACCGGCGCAGCGGATCGCGGGTGGGGTCAGCAGCCTTCGTGCCCGTCGGCGGCGCCGTTCCGAGGACCGCTTCGCCGAGCGCTTCGCCACCCAGTTCGCCCAGCAGTGGTCGCAGGTTCGCGCGGATCGTCGGGCCAGCGAACCCCCCGAGATCCAGGCAGGGGCCTCCAACTTCAACCGGGCCCAGGTGCCCTGGGGTGTCGACGTGGCCGCCGCGTGGTCGTGGCGGTTCCTGGTGATGGTCGGGGCCGGCTACGTGCTGCTGTGGCTGCTGGCGAGGTTCGCCGTGGTGACCATCCCACTCGTCGTGGCGCTGCTGATCGCTGCGCTGGCCAGCCCGCTGGTCGATCTCGGTGACCGGGTCGGACTGAACCGCAAGCTGTCCTCGCTCCTCGTGGTCATCGGCGGGCTCGCACTCGTGTCACTGCTGCTGACCTTCGTCGGCACGCAGGTTGCGCGGGGAGCCAGTGAGCTCGCCGACCAGGTGGTCATCGGCCTCGGCGAGATCCGCACCTGGCTGCGCGAAGGACCGCTGAACGCGAGTGACTCCCAGATCAACGAGTACATCGCCGCCACCCAGGATCTGGTGACCAGCGGCAACGACGAGGTGGTGGCCCGGGTCACCGAGGTGGGTACCACGATCGGGCACATCGTGGCCGGGTTCTTCATCGTGCTGTTCGCGACGTACTTCTTCCTCGCCGACGGTGCCCGGATCTGGGCCTGGCTGGTCCGGCTGTTCCCTCGCGCCGCCCGCATGCGCACGAACACCTCGGGCCAGGTCGCCTGGAAGTCGCTGACCCAGTTCGTCCGAGCGACCGTGCTGGTGGCGCTGGTCGACGCGGCCGGCATCATGATCGTCGCCGCGATCCTCGACGTCCCCTTCGTCACCGCGATCGGCGTCCTGGTCTTCCTCGGCGCGTTCATCCCGATGATCGGCGCGACACTGTCCGGCTCGGTGGCGGTGCTCGTCGCCCTCGTCGAGCACGGCTGGATCGTCGCCTTGCTCATGGTGGCCGGAGTGATCCTCGTCCAGCAGATCGAGGCACACGTGCTGCAGCCTTTCCTGCTCGGCCGGTTCGTTTCGGTGCATCCCCTGGGCGTGATCGTGGCGATCGGGTGCGGCGTGCTGGTCGCCGGAATCGCGGGCGCGCTGATCGCCGTACCCCTGGTTGCCGCGCTGAACGCCGTTGCCCAGCACCTGTCCGACTACCCCGGAGGGAGCGAAGAATCGGGGACCGAGGTTGTCCAGGTCGCCGAGGGCGCGGCCGGCTCGTGACCCTTCGGCGCGTGGCGCAGGTCGTTTCGCCTCTTCTCGTCACCACCTAGGCTGGCCGCATGAGCTCGACTCGCGCCGGCCCGGGGATTGACTCCCTTCCGGTGCTCGCCGACATCGAGGCGGCCCGCGAGGCGTTGCGGGGAGTGGCGATCAGGACTCCGATGGAGGAGTCGCGGTGGCTGTCGTCGATCTGCGGGGGACCGGTCCTGCTCAAGTGCGAGAACCTCCAGCGCACCGGCTCGTTCAAGATCCGTGGCGCGTACCTGCGGATGTCTCGGCTCTCGGCAGCCGAGCGTGCGCGCGGAGTGGTCGCGGCCAGTGCCGGCAACCACGCGCAGGGGGTGGCCCTCGCGGCGCAGATGCTCGACATCAAGGCGACCGTGTTCATGCCCGAAGGCGCGCCGATCCCCAAGGAGAAGGCAACCCGGGCGTACGGCGCCGACGTCCGGTTCTTCGGGTCCTCGATCGACCATGCCCTGCCGGAGGCGGTCCGGTTCGCCGCGGAGACCGGTGCGGTGCTGATCCACCCGTTCGACCACGCCGACATCATCACCGGCCAGGGCACCTGCGGCCTGGAGATCCTCGAGCAGGCACCCGACGCGCAGACCGTGCTGGTGCCGACCGGTGGAGGTGGGTTCCTCGCCGGTATCGCGACCGCGATCAAGTCCCAACGTCCCGAGGTCCGCGTCGTCGGGGTGCAGGCGAAGGGGGCGGCGGCCTACGTCGAGTCCCTGGCGCAGGGGCAGCCGGTCCCGATCGGCCCGATGGCGACGATGGCGGACGGCATCGCGGTGGGCTGTCCGGGGCTGGTCCCGTTCGCGGCCGTGGAGGAGCACGTCGATGACATCCTCACCGTGAGCGAGGAGTCGATGTCGCGTGCCTTGCTGATGCTCCTCGAGCGCGCGAAGGTCGTCGTGGAGCCGGCGGGGGCAGCCGCGGTGGCCGCGATGCTCGACAACCCGTCGTCGTTCCAGACCCCGGCGGTCGCTGTGCTCTCCGGTGGCAACATCGACCCGCTGCTGCTGATGAAGGTGATCCGGCACGGACTCGCCGCACAGAGCAGGTACTTGTTCTTCCGGGTCCGCATCCCCGACCTGCCGGGCGGCCTGGCCCGACTCCTGAGCGAGCTGGCCGACGTCGAGGCGAACGTGCTCGACGTGGTTCACGAGCGCACGTCGGCGCATCTGCACCTGGACGAGGTCGAGGTCGCCCTCCAGGTGGAGACGCGTGGTGTCGACCATGCCGACCGGGTCCTGGCGCGGCTCCGGGAGTGTGGTTACCACGTCTCCGAGTGACCGGTCCGGGCGACCCTCGCTGGCGACCCTGACCCGGCCGGCCGTGGGCTCTTCCGGAGCATCCGGTGGAGTCGCGTTGTCAGTCCTCCGGGTC
Source organism: uncultured Nocardioidaceae bacterium (assembly GCA_902805855.1). Taxonomy (GTDB): domain Bacteria; phylum Actinomycetota; class Actinomycetes; order Propionibacteriales; family Nocardioidaceae; genus Nocardioides_C. The sequence goes on along the minus strand of CADCUJ010000058.1, from coordinate 21,677 downwards.
CTGGTAGGTCTGCTCTGGCTCTACAACGTGGTCTGGAAGAAGCCGGACTTCGGCCGGAGCAGCGGCAACGGGGTCTACGGCTTCAGCCGGGACGCGGTCGAGCATCCGGTGTTCCCGCCGTACAGCTGGCTGGTGGAGAACCTGGTGCTGCCCAACTTCACCGCCTTCGGGTGGACGGTCCTCGTCGTCGAGACGCTGCTGGCAGTGCTGCTGCTCACCGGGACGCTGGTCCGGCTGGCCGCACTCGTCGGTGTCGGCCAGTCCCTGGCCATCGGGCTCTCGGTCGCCCAGACGCCCGGGGAGTGGCCCTGGGCGTACTGGATGATGATCGGGATCCACGTGGTGCTGCTGTTCACGGCCTCCGGGCAGGTGGCCGCGGTGGACAGGGTACGAGCGGAGGCGGCGTCCGGTGACGGACGTGCCGCGGCCGCGCGGCTGCTGCGCGGCTGGGGGCTCGTCGTCGGGCTCACCGGCCTGGTCGCGCTGCTGCTCAGCGTGGGTGAGGACCCGTTCGCCTCCACCGGCACCCGGCTCGGCGGCCCGGGCCTGTCGGTGTCCCTGGGCAGCTACAACCTGGTCGGCGCGCTGGTGCTACTGGTGGTGGGTGCGCTGATGTTCGCTGCCGCATCCTCTGGTTCCCGCACCATGGCGTGGGCGGCCGTCGCCCTGTCCGGCGTTGCGGCTGCCCTGCTCTACATCAGCCTCAGCGGTGCCGAGGTCGGACTCGGTGGCGACAACACCTCGGCTGCGTACTTCCTGTGCGCGGCCACGGTCTCAGGGGTCACCGGCAAGCTGCTCGGGACCGCCGCAAGCCGATCAGAGAGGACAGCACGGCATGGATCTGCACGAACGTCTTGACCCGGTGGTGGCGGTGGCACGGGAGGCCGCCCGCCAGGTGGACGCTGAGGCCAGCTTCCCGACCGCAAGCGTCTCTGCACTCAAGGAGTCGGGCCTGCTCGGCCTGACCCTGCCCGAAGAGCAGGGCGGGCTGGGCCGTGGCCCGCACGACCTCGTTGACACGGTCAGTGCGCTGGCGGCCGCCTGCGGGTCGACCGCGATGGTCTACCTGATGCACGTGAGCGCGTCGATGACCGTCGCCGCTGCCCCGCCTCCGGACCTGCCCGACCTCCTGCCCAGCCTCGCCAAGGGGCAGGCACTGGCTTCGCTCGCCTTGTCCGAGCCTGGCTCGCGCTCGCACTTCTGGGCGCCGGTGTCCAAGTCGTCGCGCAACGGGGGCGGTGTCCGGCTGGACGCACGGAAGAGCTTCGTCACCTCCGCCGGGCAGGCCGATGTGTACGTGGCCTCGACGCTGAGTGCAGACGCCGACACCGTGGACCTCTACGCCATCCCCGCCGACTCGGCGGGCATCGAGATCACCGGCGGCTGGCGGGGTCTCGGTCTGCGCGGCAACGCCTCCAACCCGATGACCTTCGCCCTCGAGGTCCCCGACGGCTACCGGATCGGGGAGGTGGGCGGCGGGTTCGAGATGATGTTGCAGACGGTGATGCCGTGGTTCAACCTCGGGAACGCGGCGGTGTCGGTAGGGCTGTCCAGGGCGGCCACCGAGGCCGCCGTGCGGCACACCAGCGCCGCCACGCTGGAGCACCTGGCGCAGAGCCTGTCTGCGTTGCCCACGATCCGGAACCAGCTGGCCAAGATGGCTATCGAGCTGGAGTCCACGAGTTCCTACGTCGGGCAGGCGGCGGGTCGGATCGCCGAGCCGGCCGACGACACGGTCCTGCACGTCCTCGGCGTCAAGGCCGCGGCGAACGACGCCGCCCTGCGGATCACCGATGCTGCGATGCGCGTCTGCGGTGGGGCTGCGTTCGCCGAGCACCTGCAGATCGACCGCTACTTCCGTGACGCCCGGGCCGGGTCGGTGATGGCGCCCACCGCGGACGTGCTGTACGACTTCTACGGCAAGGCGATCACCGGACAACCGCTGTTCTGAGCGGAGGAGGACACGAGTGAACCAGCCGCTGATCGTGGGTGCAGTCGCCTACACGCCCAACGTGGTGACGATCTGGGAGGGGATGCGCGACTACTTCGCCGGTACCCCGGCCGAGATGGACTTCGTGCTGTTCTCCAACTACGCACGCCAGGTCGACGCGCTGGTCGACGGGCGGATCGACCTGGCCTGGAACACCAACCTCGCGTGGGTGCGCACGGTCGCGCAGACCGACGGCGCCTGTCGGGCGCTGGCGATGCGCGACACCGACGCGGTCTTCCGCACCATCTTCGTCACCCGGGCGGGCAGCAGCTTCACCGGCCTCGACGACCTACGCGGCCGACGACTGGTGCTGGGCTCCAAGGACTCCGCGCAGGCCGCCATCTTGCCCGTCCACTTCCTGGACCATTCCGGCCCGGGAGCAGACTCTGTCGACATCTCCCGGATCGACTCCGACGTCGGGAAGCACGGCGACACCGGGCGCAGCGAGCTGGATGCGCTGCGTGCCGTGCTCGACGACCGGGCCGACGCCGCAGCGATCGGGATCAACACGTGGGAGGCGATCGGACGCGAGGAGCTGATGCCGGGCGCGTTCGAAGCCTTCTGGCAGTCACCGACCTACAGCCACTGCAACTTCACGGTCATGCCGCACGTGGGCGACGAACGCACCACGCCGTGGGTCGAGCAGCTGTTCGCCATGGACTGGGAGAACCCGGCGCACCGTTCCATCCTCGAGATGGAAGGACTGCGCGCCTGGGTGCCGCCCCATCTCGACGGCTACGCGTCGCTCTTCGACGCGGTCAGGGAGCAGGCGATCCCCCCGCGATGGTGAGTCGCAGCCTGGTGAGCCACGGCCTGGTCCTCGACCTCGTCGAGCAGCTGGGGACCATAGCCCGCTACGACACGGTCACCCTCCCGCTCGAGGAGGATGAGCGCGACGAGCAGCGCTCCGTCGTCGCGGCGTGGTGCACCAGGACGGGCAACGAGCTCGTCGAGCTCGGCCACGACACCGTCACGGTGCGCCGGGGACGTAGCCCCGACCCGCTCGCGGAGCTCGGGGCCGCGCTGATGCCCGGAGCCCGGTTGTGGATGTACACCAACTTCGACTGCAACCTGGCCTGCGACTACTGCTGCGCCCGATCCTCACCGCAGTCCGCCCGCAAGGCCCTGGGCCTGGACCGCGTGCGCCGCCTGGCCTCGGAGGCAGTCGACGCCGGGGTGACCGAGCTCATCTTGACCGGGGGAGAACCCTTCTTGCTGCCCAACCTCGACGAGCTCGTCGCAGCGTGTACGTCGGCGCTGCCGACCATCTTGCTCACCAACGGGATGCTGTTCCGCGGAAACCGGCTGGCCGCCCTGCAGGGCATGGACCGGTCCCGTCTCGCGCTGCAGATCAGCCTCGACTCGGCGACCCCCGGCCTGCACGACCTGCACCGGGGACGCGGGTCGTGGGAGCGCGCCGTGGCCGGGATCCGGACCGCCCGCGACGAGGGCTTCCGGGTGCGGGTTGCGGCGACGCTGCCGCACGGGCAGAGCCACCAGCAACAGCCGTTCCACACCTTCTTGGACTCTCTCGGGGTGGCACCCGAGGACCAGGTCATCCGGGTGCTCGCACATCGTGGGGTGGCTGACGAGGGCATCGAGCTGACCCTCGAGTCTCTGATCCCCGAGGTCACGGTCACTGCGGAGGGCGTCTACTGGCACCCGGTCACCGCCGGCCACGAGGACCAGTTCGTCACCGCAGACATCTTCCCGCTGCAGGAGGCCATCGCCGAGGTGCGACGACGTTTCACCGAGATGCGAGCCCGGGCGACTGCTGCTGGCCAGTGGTTCCCCTGCGCGTGAAGCCGCTCACCCGTCCCCGTGATCGATGACTGGTGTCATCACGCAGTTCTTTGGTAGTAATGTGCCAGTCAGTGTCTGGTTCGCCCCCGGCTGTCCCTTTCAGTCAGGGCGCGGTGGACCCGAGCGGCGAGCGACAGGAGACACGGCCGGATGAGCCACGGAACGGGACTGGGTGATCGCGTCCTGGAACGGCGGCTCGCCTTGGGCATGTCACAGCGCGAGCTGGCCGGTCAGGAGCTCTCCGCGAGCTATGTCTCGCTGATCGAGGCCGGCAAGCGCACTACGACGCTGGACGTGCTCGAGGTGCTCGCCCGGCGGCTGGCCACCACCTCGTCCGCGTTGGCCTCGGGCGCTGCTCCCGGGGACCGGCGAGCCTCGGAGCGCATCGAGCTCGACCTGCGCTGGGCGAAGATCGCGCTGCGTGCCGGGGAGCCCGGCTCCGCGGAGCGGTATGCCCGTGGCGTGCTGGCGGACGACGCCCGCTCCGAGGACCAACGAGTCGACGCCTCGTTCCTCGTGGCCGCCGCCGCGGAGGCGCAGGGGAGGCTGGACGAGGCGATCGACGTGCTCGAGCCGTTGCTCGAGGAGCTCGACTCCGACCGGACCCGGGAGCTGTGGCAGTCCTGTCAGGTGATGCTGTGCCGCTGCTACAAGGACGCCGGCGATCTCGGCCACGCCATCGACCTCGGCGAGCGGGCACTGGCCTCGGACGCGGTGATGAGCGATGAGCAGGTCATGCTGGCGGTCTCACTGGCGGGGGCCTACTTCCGCCGCGGCGACCTCACCCGGGCGGGTCGGCTGCTGTCGAAAACCCTGAGCCGGGCCGAGGTGGCGGGTTCGCACCGTAACCAGGGCGCGGCGCTGTGGAACGCGAGCCTGGTCGCCGAGGCCGACGGCCGGCTCGACGACGCGGTGCGCCTCTCGGAGCGGGCACTAGGACTCTTCGCCGAGGGCGACGCGGTGCGCAACCTGGGCCGGCTGCGGGTGAGCTATGCGTTCGTGCTGCGGCAGGAGTCGGCGAGCTCCGTGCCGCTTGCCCGCGAGCAGTTGCGACGTGCGCAGGTGGAGTTCGATCTCGAGGGGACCGTGATCGAGCGGGCTCGCTGTCTGACCGAGCTGGCCCGCTGCGCCCTCGACGAAGATGATGTCGGCCAAGCAGCGGAGCTCGTGGCCCAGGCGGCGTCGGTCGTCGCCGACGGACCGGCCTCTGAGCTCGCCGATGTGGAGCTCCTCAAGGGGCACATCCTGCTGCGCTCCGGCGAGGTGGAGCGGGGTCTCGCGCTCGCGCACCAGGCCGCGCGGGTTCTCGACGAAGAGGCCAGCTCGCCGCGGGACGCCGCGAATGCATGGCGCGAGCTGGCGTCCCTGGCCGGAGCCGCCGACCGTCGAGAGCTCCAGGTGGTCGCTCTCGAGAGGGCTGTGGAAGCGCTGGGCATCCGACGGGCCCGCGTCGGACCGGCGGGCCGCTCTGAGCTCCTGCGACCGGTCAGCAGCAGCCGAGCCCACCCGGCTTCTTGGCGATGACCGTGGCGTCACCGGCGGAGCCCACGTCGGCGGCGACGGCAACGGCGACAGTGGAGGAGCCGGCCAGCACCAGTGCGGCCAGGATGAGGCGGATTGCCGTGAAGGGCTGGGACATGGAAGTTTCTCCCTCTCGGTTGTGATTTGACCGAGTCAAGAGCTTCCCCGCCACCAGAGTCAAGCCTTTCGGCGCAGGCGTTGACTGATTGTCAACAGACTTGACTACGCGAACGATCCGTCGGTACCGTTTTTGACAGAGAGCCGCCGTCGCGCGGCCCGGCGCGGAGTGCCTCTACGCGCACCGCGGGGCCACAACGCAACCCCCCTGCGCTGTGGCCCCGCGCCACCCCGGAGGGCCCAATGGTTATTCGCGCGACCCTCCGAGGACGAAGGTATCGGGCATAACGCCTCCAGCACAGCCCTATCCGCTGCCTTTCTTGCCCGATCACGCCGGTTTCTGCTGCGTGCGGCCCCGGCTGGCGGTGAATCCGAAGGTCCGCCCGGTGACCGGGCGTCAGCCGCAGGTCACCCGGTGTAGGGCACCGCGTCGACGATCTCGACCTTGAGCTCCTTGCCGGTCGGTGCCTGGTAACCGACGGTGTCGCCCTTCTTCGCGCCGATGATCGCGGCGCCGAGCGGGGACTGCGGCGAGAAGACCTGAAGGTCCTTCGTTGTGTCCTCCATCTCACGCGCGGCGAGCAGGAACGTCTCGGTGTCGTCGTCACCGGCGAAGCGGGTGGTGACCGTCTTGCCGGCGCCCACGATACCGTCGTCGACCGGAGGGTTGGTGTCCGCGAGTCGCAGGACCTCCTCGAGCTGGCGGATCCGGGCCTCGGTCTTGCCCTGCTCCTCCTTGGCGGCGTGGTAACCGCCGTTCTCCTTGAGGTCACCCTCGTCTCGAGAGGCGCTCAGGCGCGCGACGACCTCACTGCGGACGGGGCCACGCAGCCTCTCCAGCTCCTCCTGGAGGCTGTCAAAGGCCTGCCGGGTCAGCCAGATCATGTGCTGCTCGCTGGACTGCGTCACGGTGTGCTGCTCCTGGTTTGCATCGTCGGTCGGGTCCCGCAGAGCGGTCCCGGGGGATGGCCCCGCGATCGATCCGGCGGGGCGAGTTCCATTCGAGGCTGCCGGCTACCGCACGGGGGTGCCAGGCAAGTCGTTCAGTCTAGCAAGCGACTGGTGGATGCAGCCAATTCCGCGCCTCGCTCAGCGGCGCTGTTCCTGCCCGTCCGCGACGCAGCCGACGACCGAGACCGATGTTGCCTCCCGTTCGGTTCGTACCGTTTTGCGCACCGTGGTGGTGGCGGGCTGCGACGGGCCCACGGTGAAGTCCAGCTCGCCGACGATCGTGTGGTCGGCCGCCTGGGCGCGGAGCAGGCAGGTCGCCTCCACGTCACGGTTCCGGCGGACCACGGTCATCGTCGTCACCGCCGTGTTCTGGTCGACGACGCGGAACGAGATCTGGTCCGAACGCGCCAGGGGCCGCCCGTAGAACAGCATCGCCCAGACCAGCCACCCGATGCCGGCCGCGGCCAGCATCGCGACGCCGACGACGATCAGCCGTCGTTGCGCAGGGGTACGGGCGCCGTACCGCTGCTCCAGGCTTCGGTCCGGACTGTGCTCCGGCCCCGCCGCCCGCTGACTCATGCCCTTGATCCTGGCACGCTCGACCCAGCCCTACGATTGCCTGCATGCTGCGCCTGATGAACGTGCACGCCCACCCGGACGACGAGTCGAGCAAGGGTGCGGCAACCACGGTGAAGTACGTTGCCGAGGGAGTCGACGTGCACGTGGTGACCTGCACGGGCGGGGAGCGCGGGTCGATCCTGAACCCGAAGATGGACCGGCCGGACGTGCTGGCGAACATGGCCGAGGTCCGCCGTCAGGAGATGAACGCGGCCCGCGAGATCCTCGGCGTCCGCCAGGACTGGCTCGGCTTCGTCGACTCGGGCTGGCCCGAAGGCGACCCGAAACCTCCCTTGCCCGAAGGGTGCTTCGCCCTGGTCCCCGTGGAAGTGGCGGCGGAACCGCTGGTCCGGCTGATGCGCTCGTTCCGGCCACACGTGGTGACCACCTATGACGAGAACGGGGGGTATCCGCACCCCGACCACGTCATGTGCCACCAGGTGAGCGTGGCGGCGTTCGAGGCGGCCGGCGACCCCTCGCGCTACCCGGAGGCGGGCGAGCCCTGGCAGCCACTCAAGCTCTACTACCACCACTCGTTCCACCGCGAGCGGACCCAGGCCCTGCACGACGAGATGCTGGCGCGGGGCCTGGAGTCGCCGTACGCCGAGCGGCTCGAGGAGTGGAAGCCGGACCCCGAGCATGCCGCACGGATCACCACCAAGGTGCCGTGCGCTGAGTACTTCCCGGTCCGCGACCAGGCTCTGCTCGCCCATGCCACGCAGATCGACCCCGACGGTGCTTGGTTCGCCGTGCCGCTCGACGTGCACCAGAAGGCGTGGCCGACCGAGGACTTCGAGCTGGTTCACAGCGTCGTCGACGTGCAGACTCCCGAGGACGACCTGTTCACCGGCGTCGTGGACTCCTCGTGACGGCGCTGCTGGTGGCAGCGTTGCAGGTGGCGCAGCCCGCGCCGGACCCGGACGAGGTGAAGGCGGGCTGGGTGGCGCTCGTGCTGTTCCTGGTGCTGGCGGCGGTGGTCGCCTTCCTCGGCTTCAGCCTGGTCAAGCACCTGCGTCGGGCACGGGTGAACTTCGAGCATATGGAGGCCGACGGCGACCAGACGCCGGAACGTCGGGAGGATCCGGGCGAGGCCGGACCCCGGACCTGATCCGCCTGTCGTGCCCGCGATGGCCTGATCAGGTCACCGCAAGATGGTCCATCGATGCGATGTCGTGACCGCCCGGGGCGGCGCATGCTCAAAGTAAAGACCTCTTCCCCACGAGGTGTCCGATGACGTTCACTGTGGGCGGCACGCCACAGCACGACGTGTCGCTGGCGCCGCCCGTCGTGGCGGCGGACCTGGGCCGGCTCCGCGCGGCCCTGGACGCCGACGTGCCGGCGCGGGACCCTTCGAACATCCTGGTTGCGACATGGAACCTACGGGCGTTCGGCGATCTGACGCAGAAGTGGCAGTCAGGTCCTGACGACTCCCCGAAGCGGGACTGGCGCGCGGTTGCCTGCATCGCGGAGGTGGTCTCCCGCTTCGACGTGGTGGCCATGCAGGAGGTGCGACGGAGCCCGACAGCGCTGCGCCTGCTGGTCGAGATGCTGGGACCGGAGTGGCGGGTGGTCGCCTCCGACGTGACCGAGGGAGATCCGGGCAACAGCGAGCGACTGGCGTTCGTCTACGACAGCAGCCGACTGCAGCCGTCCGGCCTGGTGGGCGAGATCGTGCTGCCGGCCACAGCCGGTGGTGTCCAACAGTTCGCCCGGACGCCGTACGTCGCGGGGTTCTCCCGCGATCAGGTTGAGTTCGTGCTGACCACCGTGCACGTGTTGTGGGGCGACAGCGAGCAGGAGCGGTTGCCCGAGGTCAGCGCCTTCGCCCGCTGGATGCGGGACTGGGCGGACCGGCCGATGGACTGGAACCAGAACCTGCTGGTGCTCGGTGACTTCAACCTCGACCGGATCGGCGACCCGCTGTTCGAGGCATTCGTCTCCACCGGCCTGTGGCCTCCCGCCGAGCTGAACAGCGTCCCGCGCACGGTGTTCGAGGACGACGGAGAGAATCACTTCTACGACCAGATCGCCTGGTTCTCCGAGCCGACCGGTGAGTCGCTGCTGACCTCGCTGGCCTACTCGGGTCGCGGCGGTTCCTTCGACTTCCTGCCGCACGCGTTCCAGGAGCTCACCCCGACCGAGCAGTCCTGGCGGATGTCGGACCACTACCCCTTGTGGGTCGAGTTCCGCACCTGAGCTCAACCGGTGCGCACCAGCTCCACCAGTGCGTCGTAGGCGGTTCGCTCGGGCTCGCCACCGTGCTCGTCGGCAGCTCGCACCGTCCTTGGGACGCGGCCCGCCCGGGCAACGTCGAAGCGGGTGCCGTCGAGGTCGTCGAGCACGTCTCCGGCGGTGAAGAGCACCGCCGGGTCCTGCGGCCCTCCGGTGCCATCGGCCAGGTTCGAGCTGTCGTGGCCGACCACGAACAGCGTCCCGCCGACGCGCAACGCGTCGAAGCCGCGTCGCACGGCAGCGCGTCTGCTGTCCGCCGGCAGCTGCAGGTAGGCGATCAGGCTCAGGTCATAGCAGCCCGCTCCGGCCGCATAGGTGAGTACGTCGGCGTGCACCCACTCGATGCGAAGGGCCTGAGAGCGGGCGTGGCCGGACTGCAGGGCGCGCGCCTTGTCCAGCCCGGCCCGGGAGAAGTCGACGGCGGTCACCTGCCAGCCGCGGTCGGCCAGCCACAGCGCGTTCCGTCCTTCGCCGGTGGCCAGGTCCAGGGCCCGGCCCGGTGGAAGCGCGGCCAGGTGGGCCGACACGAACTGGTTCGGGCCTGCGGACCAGACAAGGTCTGCGGCGGCGTACCGCTCGTCCCAGTCGTGCGCGTCCACGCCGTGCGGCCCGGCCCTCAGCTGGCGCTGGAGCCGTTCTGCTGGGCCTCGACCTGCTTGCGCACGTCGTCCATGTCGAGGTCGCGGACCGCGGTGATCACCTGGTCGAGCGCCTGGGGCGGCAGGGCACCGGGCTGGGAGAAGACGAGGATGCCCTCGCGAAAGGCCATCAAGGTCGGGATCGAGGTGATGTTCGCGGCGCTGGCCAGAGCCTGCTCGGCCTCGGTGTCGACCTTCCCGAAGACGATGTCGGTGTGCGCTTCCGACGCCTTCTCGTAGGTGGGCGCGAACTGTCGGCACGGGCCGCACCACGAGGCCCAGAAGTCCACGAGAACGATGTCGTTCTCCTCGACGGTCTTCTCGAAGTCGGCCGCGGCAAGGGTGGTCGTGCTCATCGGTTTACTCCTCAAACGAGTCTGTGGGTTCTGCCATCGTCAACCGGCGCACCCGGCCGGCTATTCCGTCGGCCCCGGTGGCCGGAGGCTCTGGTGTCATGCTTCGACCGCCCCGCGGGTGGCATCCCGGACGCGATCGATGAGGCGCTGGGTGGCGGGTTGCCGAAGTCGTGTGCTCTCCTCGTCCAGGACGGTCTGGAAGGCTGCCTGCTGCAGCTCGGCGGAGCCGCGCAGGTCGTCGGCCGCATGGTGCTGGCTGCGCAACAGCCGCAGGATGAGCTCGACCCCGTCCAGGCGTCCCCACAGGTAGTCGTTCTCCCGGCGGTCGAGTCCGAAGAACGCACCGAAGTGGTGCAAGGAGACGCCGAGGAGCTTGGTGCCCTCCACCGCGGCGTCCAGGGCGGTGGCGTCGACCGGGCTGACCCGGCTGACCCGGACCGGGTTGTAGGACGCCAGCCGGGACAGGGACTGGGCGGGGAAGAGCAGCGCGTCCCACAGCGGGAAGCCGACGTAGCGAGAGGCAAGGGCGCGCCGCGCCGGGTCGGGCCAGTCCCGGGTCGTCTCGGTGAACGCGTCCCACAGTCTGCGGGCACTGTCCGCGGTGAGCCCGCCGAGCCGACGACGGTAGGCGGCGACCAGCCTGGTCAGGTCGTCGTCGTGCTCGACCGCCCATGTCGCCGGGTCCTCGTCGAGCGCCACGTCCTTCAAGGCCTCACGGCTGGCGAAGGCCGCCTCCTCGCCGAGCTCGGAGACCGCGCGCCTGGGCTTCGCCCGCTCCTCCACCAGCAGCTGCCACGCCCTGGTCTTGACCTCGGTCAGCTGTCGCCGACTCGGCTGGCTCCGGTCGTCCGCGGCGGACTTGCGGAACAGCCGGTTGACCCCGTCGATGAGGAACTCCAGGCGGCGCTCGCGGTACGGCGCGTCGAGCTCGGCCAGCCATTCGTTGATCTGCTCCTCGGACCGGCCCTCTCGCACCCAGCTCTGGGTCCAGGCGGAGAGCGCGGCCCGGAGGAAGCTCGCCTCGGGCGACGTCTTCGGATAGCTGAGGTGCTCGGACAGGTCCTCGGCCAGACGCTCGGAGACCCGGGCGACCTTCAGCCGGGAGTACACCCGGTAGTTCAGCTCTCCGGCGACGTCGCGAACCGAGCGGTGCACGAGATCGGCATGCGAGGCCAGCTCCTCGAAGCCGAGGCTCGGCGCCTCCGCGAGCGCGGGATGCACCTTGTCCAGCAACGTCGCCTCGACGTCGTCACGCAGCGAGGCGATGATGTTGCCGATCGTGACCGCCTGGTCGTTGAGCTCGCCGAGTCCTGCTATCGCGTTGGTCAGTGACTGCTGCCCGCGGATCGTCTGCGCCGCCCACAGCGTCCCGGCCCAGGTCGGCTGGTCGCCGAGGGGCTCGGTGGCTGCGCGGACCTCGTCGGGCGTGGCGCCCACCGAGGCTGCGACCGGGTCGGGCTCGATGAACAGCAGGTGTCTCGACACCTGCCGCTGCGCGGGCTTGGCGGTGATGGAGTCCAGGACCGGGTCGAACGGCGCGTTGGCCAGCACTCCGCCGTCCATCATCGGCACCAGGGTCGGGTCTTCCTCCAGGAACTCGTACTCGGCCAGGTGCTGCTCGGCGATCTGGCGAGCCGAGAAGTCCCCTCCGACCCGTTTCACCGAAGCAGCGAAGTCGCCGAGGCTGACCGGCGGGAAGGCACCGGGGAAGCTCGAGGTGGCCCGCGCCGCGAAGGCCATCCGCCCGCGGTCGTCCCTGCCGATGGTGTCCTCGCCGTCCGGCGCATGCGTGAAGGTGAAGACCCGGCGGTAGCCGCGGTCGTGCAGGCTCTCACCGGTTCCCAGCGGGATGATCCGGTCGGTGCCCCGCACGTCGGTGGCGGTCACGTGCAGCTCCAGCGACCCGTCGCGGGGTAGCAGGCTCAGCTGGCCCGGGTGCTTGTCCATGTGCTGCAGGGCCCCGTAGAGCCACCGGGACATGTCGTCGCCCTTCAACGGCGCCCAGACCTTGCGTGCGCGCACCGGCAGTCCGAGCGCGTTCAGCAGGCCGGCCAGCCGGACCCCGAGCCGGCCGAAGCGGAGCAGCTGGGCGATGTCTCCGCGGCGCATCCAGAGCTTGGTCAGCTCCTCCTGGCTCGCGTCCGAGACGATCGCCTTGGCCAGGCAGATGCCGTTGATGCCACCGGCCGAGGTCCCGGCGATCACGTCCACGGTGGCGGAGACCGGAGTGCCGGCACGGTTCAGCTCGACGAGCTGGTCGAAGTACGTCGCCTCGGTGCCGTTGCTCGGGCGGCGGGCGAGGAGCTCGTCCTCGGTCGAGGCGTTCGTCGCGGCCTCGTCGAACGCACGCGACGCCCGCAACAGTGACTGCAGCTCCTTGGTGATCCCGTGCATGTAGATCGCCAGGGAGACACCGCCGTAGCACACCAGCGCCACCCGCAGCTCCAGCAGCTCGGCAGCGTCTCGGCGGAGGTCCTGCTCGCTGTCGTTCGTCATGACCAACCCCCACTCGTCGGTGAGGCTGACGCTACTCCTGAGCGCGTACGGCGGCGAGCGATCTACCGTGGAGCGGTGGCCAACCTGCTTGCGCGCGCGACGTCGCCGTACCTCCTGCAGCACAAGGACAACCCGGTGCACTGGCAGGAGTGGGGACCGGCCGCGTTCGAGCAGGCGCGAGAGCGCAACGTGCCGGTGCTGCTCAGTGTGGGGTACGCCGCCTGCCACTGGTGCCACGTGATGGCCCACGAGTCCTTCGAGGACGACGCCACGGCGGCGTACATGAACCAGCACTTCGTCAACGTCAAGGTCGACCGCGAGGAGCGACCGGACGTGGACGCCGTCTACATGCGGGCCACCACCGCGATGACCGGCCACGGCGGCTGGCCGATGACCGTGGTGATGAACGCGGACGGCGAGCCGTTCTTCGCCGGCACGTACTTCCCCGTCCAGCCGCGACACGGCCAGCCGGCGTTCCGGCAGGTCCTCGAAGCGCTCGTCGCCGCCTGGCGGGAACGACCGGACGAGGTCGCCTCGGTCTCCGGTGACGTGGCCTCCCACCTGCAGAAGCAGGCGGGTCGCAGCGGCCGGGACGACCTGGACGACGGCGTGCTGGACGCGGCTGTCGCGACCCTCGCCGGAGAGTTCGACGAGGTGTCCGCGGGCTTCGGCGCCCCGGGCCAGCCGAAGTTCCCGCCGACGATGGTGCTGGAGTTCCTGCTCCGCCACCAGGCGCGCAGCGGAACTTCCACAGCCGGCCGGCAGGCCGGAAGGATGGTGGACGCCACCATGCGGGCGATGGCGCGTGGGGGGATGTACGACCAGATCGGAGGCGGGTTCGCCCGCTACAGCGTGGACCGGGCGTGGGTCGTGCCGCACTTCGAGAAGATGCTCTACGACAACGCGCAGCTGCTCGGCCTCTACACGCGTTGGTGGCGGCACAGCGGTGACCCGCTGGGGTCGCGGGTGGCCCGGGAGACCGCTGACTTCCTGCTGGCCGAGCTGTCCACGCCGGAGGGTGGGCTCGCCTCCGCACTGGACGCCGACAGTGAGGGCGTCGAGGGCAAGTTCTACGCATGGACTCCTGCGCAGCTCATCGAGGCGCTCGGTCCCGACGACGGCGCGTGGGCGGCCTCGCTGCTGCAGGTGAGCGAGGCGGGCACCTTCGAGCACGGCTGGTCGACGCTGCAGCTGCCCGAGGACCCGGTAGACCCGGCACGGTGGGACTCGGTGCGGGGGCGGCTGCTGGAGGCGCGTGCACAGCGGGTCCGTCCCGCCAGGGACGACAAGGTGGTGGCGGCATGGAACGGGCTGGCGATCTCCTCGCTCGCCGAGGCCGGGCGGCTCCTGGACGAGAACAGGTACGTCGACGCAGCGGTCGCCGCGGGACGGCTGCTGGTCGACCTGCACCTGGGTGACGGGAGGCTGCAGCGGGTCTCCCGCAACGGCGTCACCGGCGCACACGCCGGAGTGCTGGAGGACTACGGCTGTGTGGCGCACGGGTTCCTCTCGCTGCTCTCGGCGACCGGCGACTCGTCGTGGCTGGCTCGTGCTGACGAGCTTCTCGAGACCGTGCTGGCCCGGTTCGCAGCCGACGACGGCGGGTTCTTCGACACCGCCGACGACGCGGAGGCCCTCGTCGTCCGGCCCCGGGACCCCAGCGACAACGCGAGCCCGTCGGGACAGTCGGCCGTGGTCCACGCGCTGCTTGCGCACGCCGCCGTGACCGGCTCCGGACGGCACCGCGACGCGGCAGAGGCTGCCCTGCGCGACGTGCACCCGCTCGCCGAGCGGGTCCCACGGTTCGCCGGCTGGTCGCTCGCGGCTGCCGAGGCCGCGCTGGCCGGTCCGTTGGAGGTGGCGGTCGTCGGGGTGCACGCCGACCCGGCTCGCGATGCGCTGGAGCGGGTCGCCAGACGTACGAGCAGTCCGGGAGCCGTGGTGCTCGTCGGCGCCCCTGGCGACCCGAACGGCTCGGCCGAGTCCCGGCCCGTCGTACCCCTGCTCGCGAACCGCGGCCTCGTCGACGCGCGGGCCACCGCCTATGTGTGCCGCAGCATGGTCTGCCAGCGGCCGGTCACCACGCCGGAGGACCTGCGCGCCCTCCTGGACGCAGCAGCCGTCGATCCTGGTCGTCCTCAGCGGAGCGCGTAGGTGGCGAGGCTGACGCCCACGTAGTGGGTGGTGAAGGCGGCGATGGTGAAGGAGTGGAAGATCTCGTGGAACCCGAACCAGCGAGGGGACGGGTTGGGCCGCTTGAGGCCGTAGACCACCCCGCCGACGGTATAGAGCAGCCCGCCGACCGCGAGGAGGACCAGGACCGCCACACCCGCGTTGCGGGCGAAGTCGTCGGCGAACAGGACCGCCGTCCAGCCGAGGCCGATGTAGATCGGCGTGTAGAGCCACCGTGGTGCGTGCGTCCAGAAGATCCGGAACAAGATGCCCAGCGCCGCGCCACCCCAGGCGACCGAGAGCAGGAGGGTGCGGTCGCTGCCCTCGAGCAACAGCAGGGTGAACGGCGTGTAGCTGCCGGCGATCAGCAAGAAGATGCTGGAGTGGTCGAGGCGACGCAGGAACAGCTCGGTGCGCCCGGACCAGCGGCCGCGGTGCATGGTCGCGGAGACGGTGAACAGCACCAGCGCCGAGGCGGCGAAGATCGCGGAACCGACTCGGGTGGCACCTGTCGGCGAGAGCGCGATGAGCACGATGCCTGCGGCCAGGGACAGCGGGGCGGTCGCCGCGTGCAACCAGCCGCGAAGTCTCGGCTTGACCTCTTCGAGCGTCTCGCGGACGTGCTCCGACACCGGGCCGTGGTGGTCACCGCCGTGCGGGCTGCCGGTCGCGGCACCTCGCGCGGTGTCCTGGTCGGGTGCTCTCACGTGGAAACGGTACCCAGCCGCGACGCCTTCATCTCAAGGAATGCAGTGACTGGTCACAGGTAAGGTGCTGTGTCGTGCCTGAGTGGAAGAGCGCAGCCAAGAGTGGTCTTCGACGGGTTCTCTACCCGGCCTACGAAGCGCGTCTCGCCCGTCGGCTACCCACCGAGCGACTGCCCAAGCATGTCGGGGTGATGCTGGACGGGAACCGACGTTGGGCCAGGGCGGCCGGAGCCGATGCGGCTCACGGGCACCGGGCGGGGGCAGCCAACATCACGCCTCTGCTCGAGTGGTGCGAGGAGGTGGGAGTTGAGGTCGTCACGCTCTGGCTGCTGTCCACGGACAACATGGCGCGCCCGGCTGGCGAGCTCAACGACCTGCTGCGGATCATCGAAGGCGCGGTGGTCGACCTCGCTACCCAGCGCCGATGGCGACTGAACCCGGTCGGAGCGCTCGACCTGCTCCCCGCAGCTACCTCCCGCTGCCTGAAGGAGACCGCGAACGCCACCCGTAACGTCGACGGGATCATCGTGAACATCGCCGTGGGCTACGGCGGTCGGCGCGAGATCGCCGACGCCGTCCGGTCCCTGCTCCATGAGCAGGCCTCCAAGGGGACCTCACTGGAGGAGCTCGCCGGGATCCTGGATGCCGAGCACATCGCCGAGCACCTCTACACCAAGGGGCAGCCCGACCCGGACCTGGTGATCCGCACCTCCGGCGAGCAGCGTCTCGGCGGTTTCCTGCTCTGGCAGAGTGCGCACAGCGAGTTCTACTTCTGCGAGGCCTACTGGCCCGACTTCCGTCGGGTGGACTTCCTGAGGGCTCTACGCGCCTACGCCGAGCGTCGCCGCAGGTTCGGCGCCTAGCCCGGCAGCACCCGCTCGGGCGTGTCGTGAAGGTCCGGTCCTCCCCAGCCAATAGCGTCAGATCGCAACCGAACAGAGGCCGGACGCGACGGCGTGGCTCGGCCGCCGAGAGGGACCGACGTGGCTGCTACCCAGACTCGAACCTTTGTCCTCGACACCAGCGTCCTGCTCGCCGACCCGAGCGCGATGCGCCGCTTCGACGAGCACGAGGTGGTTCTCCCGGTCGTGGTCATCACCGAGCTGGAAGCCAAGCGGCACCACCCCGAGCTCGGCTACTTCGCCCGAGCGGCCCTGCGGATGCTCGACGCGTTGCGCACCGAACACGGCCGGCTCGACGAGCCGGTGTCCGTCGGTGAGGCCGGGGGCACGATCCGCGTCGAGCTGAACCACAGCGACGCCGAGTCCCTGCCCTCCGGCTTCCGCCTGGGTGACAACGACTCCCGGATCCTCGCGGTGGCGCGCAACCTCGCCAACGAGGGGCGCGAGGTGACGCTGGTCTCCAAGGACCTGCCGATGCGGATCAAGGCGTCCGCGGTCGGGCTCGACGCCGAGGAGTACCGCGCCGAGCTGGCAGCAGAGTCCGGGTGGACCGGGATGGCCGAGATCGAGATCGGTGCCGGCGAGATCGATGAGCTGTACGGCGACGCGGCGGTCGACCTCGAGCAGGCACGCGACCTGCCCTGCCACACCGGGCTGGTGCTGCTCTCCGAGCGAGGCAGCGCCCTGGGGCGCGTCAAGGCTGACAAGCGGGTGCACCTGGTCCGCGGCGACCGCGACGCCTTCGGGATCCACGGCCGGTCCGCGGAGCAGCGCATCGCACTCGAGATGCTGCTGGACACCGACGTCGGCATCGTCTCTCTCGGCGGCCGCGCCGGGACCGGCAAGTCGGCCCTGGCGCTGTGTGCCGGTCTCGAGGCGGTGCTGGAGCGTCGACAGCACAAGAAGGTGGTCGTCTTCCGGCCGCTGTTCGCCGTCGGTGGGCAGGAGCTGGGCTACCTGCCGGGCAACGAGTCCGAGAAGATGTCGCCTTGGGCGCAGGCCGTGTTCGACACCCTCGGCGCGCTCACCTCCTCCGACGTGATCGAGGAGGTGCTGGACAGGGGCATGCTCGAGGTGCTCCCACTGACCCATATCCGGGGCCGCTCGCTGCACGACGCCTACGTGATCGTCGACGAGGCGCAGTCACTGGAGCGCAACGTGCTGCTCACCGTGCTCTCCCGGATCGGCGCGAACTCGAAGGTGGTGCTGACCCACGACGTCGCCCAGCGCGACAACCTGCGGGTCGGCCGCCACGACGGCGTGGTCGCGGTGGTGGAGCGGCTCAAGGGGCACCCACTGTTCGCCCACGTCACCCTCACCCGCTCCGAGCGCTCGCCGATCGCCGCGCTGGTCACCGAGATGCTGGAGAACGTGACGATTGGATAACGACGCGCGCACCGAGGTGCTCAATACCGACGATCAGACCCACTCAGCCGTGGACACTCTCGGCTAACCGGAGTAGAAACAACCCACGGCTGTGGCAGCGGTCACACCGTGGCCAATCGCCCAGATCTCAACCAGAGGTTGAACAAGGAGTAGGCATGATTCGCAGGAAGAACCGGGCGCTGGCCCTCGGCGGGGTGTGCATGAGCGTTGCCCTGCTGACCGCCGGGTGCCTCCAAGGCGGGGACGACGGTGGTGGTGGCGGCAGCGGTGCCAGCGACGTCGATGGCGGCGGCAGTGACGGTGACGGCGTGGTCGAAATCCTCGGAGCCTTCGGTGGCACCGAGGCGGACTCCTTCAACAAGGAGCTGAAGGCGTTCGAGGACGAGTCCGGGATCGACATCCAGTACACCGGCACCCCCGACTTCCAGACGATCATCTCCAGCCGGGTCCGCTCGGGGAACACCCCGGACATCGGGTTCTTCCCCCAGCCGGGCACGCTCGTCGAGCTCGGCGAGGAGGGGGACGTGGCTCCGGTGGACGAGGTCATCGACCTCGCAGCGGTCGAGAAGACCCTGATCCCCGGCCTGCTCGACGCAGGCACCGCCGAGGACGGCACGGTGTACGGCGCGCCGATGCGGGTGGCGGTCAAGAGCCTGGTGTTCGTGCCTCAGGGTCCCTACGAGGAGGGCGGCTACTCCCTCGAGCCGCAGTCAGTCGAAGAGCTGATCGAGATCTCCGACCAGATCAAGGCGGACGGGATCGCCCCTTGGTGCATCGGCTACGGGTCGGAGGGTTCGACCGGGTGGGTCGGCACCGACTGGATCGAGGAGTTCATGCTGCGGTTGCACGGACCTGAGGTCTACGACCAGTGGTACCGGCACGAGATCCCGTTCGACGACCCCAAGGTGCAGGAGGCATTCGAGGCCTACGCCCAGATCGTCAAGGGAGAGGGCTACGTCCGCGGCGGATCGACGGCGATCATCAACACCACCTTCGACCAGGCCGGCACGCCGGCCTTCGAGGACCCACCGCAGTGCATGCTGCACCGACAGGGCAACTTCATCACCGGCTTCTTCCCCGACGACGTGCAGAGCAACCTGGACGAGTCGGTGGAGGTCTACTACTTCCCGCCGGTCGAGGACGGGTACGACGGCAATCCCGTGCTGGGAGGCGGTGACGTCGCCGCCGCCTTCAACCCCGATGACGAGGAGGTCGTCAAGGTGATGGAGTACCTCACCGCCGACACCTTCGGCACGACCTGGGCGGGCGACGGCGGCTGGCTGTCCCCGCACACCACCTTCGACGGGTCGGCGTACGTCGACGAGACCACTCGCAAGATGGGCGAGATCGCCGCGGGCGCCGATGTGTTCCGGTTCGACGCGTCCGACCTGATGCCCACCGAGGTCGGTGGCGGCACCTTCTGGGAGGGCATGGTCGAGTGGACCACGGGTGACAAGACGACCGAGGAGGTCACCGCAGAGATCGAGGAGTCCTGGCCCTCGGAGTGAGCCGTGCGGGCGGTGGCTGCCGGAGACCGCCAGCCACCGCCCGGTTCCCTCCAGCTGAACCGCTGTCCGGGTGATCCGGCGGCACGAGTAGAACTACGGAGAGACCGTGAGCCAAGTCCCACCGGTCCAGGCGCCGGACGAGCCTTCCAGCACCTCACCGCCCGGACAGGCTTCACCTGCTGATGAGCCGATGGCCGGGTCAGAGCGCAACCGTCCGGCGAAGATCCTTATCGGGCTCGTGGGTCTGGTGGTCGCCATCGCCATCCTCGGGACGATCTTCCAGGCGCTGTCGCTGTACGGCGACGAGATCCCTGGTCTGCTGCAGGGGCTGGTCGCGGTGGTGGCGGGCGTCGGCGGCGTGGCAGTGCTCTTCTACTTCCTGAACATGATGGTGGAAGGGCTGCCCACCAAGGTGTCGGAGCGAGTGGTGCCCTTCGCGTTCCTGCTTCCCGCGCTGCTGGTGATCGGCGTGATGCTGATCTACCCGACGGTGCAGACCCTGCACTACAGCTTCGCCGACGACACCAGCGAGCAGTACGTCGGCTTCCAGAACTACGTCGACATCTTCGGCGATTCCGACTTCCGCGAGTCCATCTTCAACAACGTGCTCTGGCTGCTGATCGTCCCGGCGGTCACCGTGGTGATCGGCGTGGTCGTCGCCGTCCTCGCGGACAAGCTGTCCAGCACGGGCGAGAAGATCTCCAAGAGCTTCATCTTCGTCCCGATGACGATCTCGTTCGTCGGTGCGGCCGCGATCTGGAGCTTCGTGTACGCCTACGACCCGCCTGGAGACGCGCAGACCGGCGTGCTCAACGCGTTGTGGAACGGGCTCGGCAGCCTGTTCGGCGCGGGCCTCAAGCCGGTCGCCTGGCTGAGCGTGTCCACGGCCAGCCTGAACGACATCTTGCTGATGGTGGTCGTGTTGTGGCTGCAGGCCGGCTTCGCGATGATCCTGCTCTCCTCCGCGATCAAGGGAGTGCCCGAGGAGACAATCGAGGCAGCCCGGATCGACGGGGCCAACGAGTGGCAGATCTTCGGCCAGGTGGTGGTCCCGCAGATCCGCGGAACCATGATCACGGTCTACATCACCACCTTGATCCTGGTGCTGAAGGTCTTCGACATCGTCTACGTGATGACCAGCGGCCTGGAAGGGACGAACGTGATCGCGAACCTATTCTTCCAGGAGATCTTCATCAACGGCAACAACGGCATCGCTGCGGCCATCGTGGTAGTCCTGCTGCTCGCGGTGTCCCCGGTGATGATCTACCAGGTGCGGCACTTCCGCCGCGAGGAGGCGGAGCGATGAGCACCCAGGTGACTGCCACGCGTACGAGCACCGCGAGGCGCGAGGCCGGTGGCCATCGGGAGTCCCGGCACTGGTTCTCGAGGATCGTGATGATCGTGCTGTGCGCGCTGTGGACGATCCCCACGCTGGGGCTGCTGATCAACTCTCTGCGTCCCCGAGCCGACCTGGTCAGCAGCGGCTGGTGGTCGGCGGTGTTCAACCCGTTCGGCACCGACTGGACCCTGACCAACTACACCACCGTGCTGAACCTGGACCGTGGTGGCACCGACATGGCGGGGGCGTTCGTCAACAGCATCGTGGTCGCCGTGCCGGCGACGATCATCCCCATCCTGTTCGCCGCGTTCGCGGCGTACGCGTTCACGTTCATGAGCTTCCCGGGCAAGGACATCCTCTTCATCCTGATCGTGGCCCTGCTCGTGGTCCCGATCCAGGCGACCTTCGTCCCCCTGCTGACTCTGCTCGGTGACGACGGCCTGGACATCACCGGTCAGTTCCTCGTGGTGTGGGTCCTGCACACCGGCTTCGGCATGCCGCTGGCGATCTACATCATCCGCAACTACATGAGCACGCTGCCGCGGACGGTGATCGAGTCCGCCAAGATCGACGGGGCGACCCACTTCCAGACGTTCTGGCGGCTGATCGTGCCGATGTCGATCCCGGTGCTCGCCGGCTTCGCGATCCTTCAGTTCGTGTGGGTGTGGAACGACCTGCTGATCGCGCTGCTGTTCCTCGGCTCGGGCGACAACCAGACCGTGATCGTCGCCCTGTCCGGTCTGGTCGGCGGTCAGGGCCAGGGCGCCGAGCTGTTGACGGCCGGAGCCTTCATCTCGATGATCGTCCCCCTGGTCGTCTTCTTCGCACTACAGCGCTACTTCGTCCGCGGCCTCACCGCCGGCGCCGTCAAGGGGTGAGCCCGGGGGCCGAGTCCGACACCTACTACTACCGGCGAGCAGCAGGCAGCGGCCTGCTGCTCC
>CADCUJ010000057.1 GCA_902805855.1 uncultured Nocardioidaceae bacterium | reverse complement strand
CGGTGAGGCCAGGCACCGGGTCCGCCACCACCTGCCGGACCCTGCCTGAGCGCCGGTCAGCGGCAGGACCGTGCGCCGTAGTCGACGACCTTGCCGTCGATCGTGCGGTACTCGAAGCCGAACCTGCCCCGTCCGAGTGACAGGGCCAGTACGCCGGACGTGTGGTTGTCGCGGGCGACCGACCCACGCACGACGTTGCCGAAGCGGTAGAGGCTCTTGCCGCCGGCACCGGAGACGAAGCCCAAGATGCCGTTCTCGGACGGCTTGCCGGACGGGGTGAGCCTGCGGAACCGCTCGTAGTCGTGGTCGTGCCCGGACAGCGCGAGGTCCGCGTGCTGCTGGTGGGCAACCTCCCAGAACCGTCGCGCCACCACAGAGCTGCCGTGCTCGCCACCGGAGGAGAACCGGGGGTGGTGCAGCATGATCGCGCTGCACCGGCGCCGGTGGTTCTTCATGTTCGCCTCGAGCCAGCGGACCTGGCGCCGACAGCTGATCTTCGCGCAGTTGCTGTTCAGCGCGTAGATGCGCCAGGTCCCCACGTCGAAGGCGTAGTACCCGGGAGGTCCGGGCTGCTGGTTCCGGAAGTAGGCGTAGTAGCCGCTGGCCCCGCCGGTGTAGTACTCGTGGTTCCCGGGGACCGGCTTCGTGATCGACTTCAGCGCGCCCCACGACTCGTCGTAGGAGTTCCGGAAGGCGTGCAGGCTGCCGACCTCGTACTGCAGGTCGCCGAGACCGAGCACGTACTTCGGGGAGTAGGACTTGGCGAGCGCGGCGGTCCGCGCCTGCTGGCACGGGTGCTTCGAGTCGCCCGGGGCGCAGGCGATGTCCCCCACGGCGACCACGGTCGGGCCGGCGACCCCGCGGACAGCATCGGAGCGAACAGCCCGGGTGGACGTGTCGATCGGCGACGCACCGGCGTCGGTCGTCGACAGCCCGGCGACCAGGGTGGCCACCGAGGCGGCCGCGGTCAGGATTCTCCGGCTCACCAGGTCCTCTTCTCGCGAGTGGTCTATACCGCGAGCGACGGTAACCGTCCCGGGCTGCTTTCATGCGCAGTTTGGGAAGATTCGGCCAGGGAACCGGTGGGTGGTGAGCGAATCGAGCACCACGGGCCGGCCCGGAGTCCTTCTCGACGTGGACGGGACCCTGCTGGACACCAACTACCTGCACGTTCTCGCCTGGTGGCAGGCACTGCGCGACGCCGGGCACGACGACGTCGACATGGCCAGCATCCATCGGGCGATCGGCATCGCCAGCGAGGGACTCGTGGAGAAGCTGACCGGCGGCGCGGACGAGAAGGCCGTGGAGGCGCACTCCGAGCGCTACGAGGCGCTGCGCGACATGGTCGTGGCGTTCCCGCGGGCACGGGAGCTCGTCGAAGCCTGCTCGGACCGCGGGCTGACCGTCGTGCTCGCCACCAGCGGCAAGGAAGCCGACCTGGACTGGATGAAGCCGGCGATCGGGGTCGAGGACAGCGTGCAGGGCGCCACCACGTCCTCGGAGGTGGGCGCTGCCAAGCCGGAGCCGGACCTGCTGCAGGTCGCCATCGAGCAGCACCGGCTGGACCCACGGCGAACTGCCGCGGTGGGCGACACGGTGTGGGACGTCCGCTCGGCCAAGCAAGCAGGGCTGCCCTGCGTGATGCTGACCTGCGGCGGCATCTCCCGGGCCGAGCTGGTAGCGGCCGGAGCCGACGAGGTGTACGACGACCCGGCCGATCTCTTGGCCAACCTCGAGACCTCGCTGATCGCCCGGCTCTGAGCCAGGTGGCGGACGGACTCGGCAACTCGGCGATACCGGACAAGTCGTCTAGTCATTTCTGATCAGTTTGCGAGTCGGTGATTTACCCCCGTGGCGGTCAGGTCCTAGCGTTTGTCCAGCGACGCGAAGGGCCAGTCGTTCTCACAGGGGAGTCGTTGGACATGAAGTCTGTTTACCGCGTGCTCGCGTTCATCATTGCGTTGGGAGTCGCCTTCCAGGCCGCCGTGATGGTCTTTGCGATCGCTGGTCTGGGGATCTGGGTCGACGAGGGCAACTCATTCGACAAGGCTGCCGTTGAGGCTCTCTTCGACGGCGAGCTGAGCTTCACCGGATCCGTCGGCATGATGCTGCACGGCATGAACGGGATGATGGTGATGCCGGCTCTCGCGCTGATTCTGCTGATCGTCTCGTTCTTCGCGAAGGTGCCGGGTGGGGTCAAGTGGGCAACAGCGGTGCTGTTGGCTGTCGTTGTGCAGATCGCGCTCGGCATCTTCGGCCACTCCAACGCCTACTTCGGCCTGCTGCACGGTGTGAACGCGCTCATCCTGTTCGGTCTTGCGGTCACCGCCGGGATGCGGGTGCGCCGCCTGGACACGGCTCCGGCGCGGTCGGCGTCCGCGCCGGAGCGCGAGATGGTCTGACGCCCCCTCCCAGCTGTCTGCAGGTCTGATCATGAGTAGTCGCGTGCGCCTGGTGCTGGCATGCGTCGCGACACTCGCCGTGATCGCGCCGCTGGGCTGGTTCTGGCAGGCCAGCCTGCTGCCTGAGGAGTACTCCGTGATGGACATGGGGTACGTCGACTTCGGCGGCGGCCCGCGCCCTGGCGGCCTGGCCGACGGCGTGGCCGGCCATGCCGGCATGCACGCCGGTGGGACCAGCATCGCCGGGCTGGTCGCGGACCCGGACAGGCGCCCGGACGTCCGGGTCGACCTGCGCGCGGAGAAGGGCACCTTCAAGCTGGCCTCGGGTCGCGAGGTCGACGGCTACACGTTGAACGGACAGTCTCCGGGGCCGGTGATCCGGGCCGAGGAGGGCGACCTGGTCGAGGTGCGGCTGGAGAACGTCTCGGTGCCCGACGGCGTCACCCTGCACTGGCACGGGGTGGACGTCCCGAACGCGATGGACGGCGTGGCGGGGGTGACCCAGGAGGCGGTACGACGGGGGGAGAGCTTCACCTATCGGTTCCTGGCGGACCGGGTCGGCACCTACTGGTACCACTCGCACCAGCTCTCCCACGAGCAGGTGCAGCAGGGCCTGCTGGGCGGTCTCGTCGTCTCCCCGCGCGAGGGGGTGCCCGCGGACGTCGACGTTCCGGCGCTGGTGCACCTCTACGACGGGGCTCGCACGATCAACGGCCAGGAGGGCGACGTACCGGTTCGGGCTTTGCCCGGCCAGACGGTGCGCGTTCGGGTGGTGAACACCGACAACGGCCCGATGCCGGTGTGGGTCACCGGTTCTTCCTACCGGCTGCGCGCCATCGACGGGACGGACGTGCATCAGCCCGCCCCGGTGACCGGCGAGGCGGTCCTGGTCACCGCCGGCGGCCGGGCCGATCTCGAGATCGTGATGCCGCAGGACGGCAGTGGAGCACGGGTGGAGGCCGGGGGCGCGGCGCTGGTGCTCGGTGGCGCGAAGCACACGGAGAGCCCCGCTCCCACCGAGTTCGTGGACCCGCTCAGCTACGGGTCGCCGAGGCCCGCCGGCTTCGACCCTGCGGAGTCGACCCGCAGCTTCGAGTACGTCATCGGACGCCGACCGGGCTTCCTCGACGGCCGACCGGGCCTGTGGTGGACGGTCAACGGGCACATGTTCCCCGACGTGCCGATGTTCACCGTGGCGCAGGGCGACGTCGTGCGGATGCGGATCGAGAACGAGAGCGGTGACGTGCACCCGATGCACCTGCACGGCCACCACGCGCTGGTGCTGAGCCGAGACGGGGTCGAGGCGACCGGAAGCCCCTGGTGGGTGGACTCGCTCGACGTGCAGGACGGGGAGAGCTACGAGGTGGCGTTCGTCGCCGACAACCCCGGCGTGTGGATGGACCACTGCCACAACCTGCCGCACGCGGCGGAGGGTCTGGTCGCGCACTTCATGTACGCGGGCTACCACACCCCGTACTCCATCGGCGGGAACGGCGGCAACCGGCCCGAGTAGCCCCGGCGCCGCGGACTGCTTCAGTTCGAGAGCACGGCCAGCAGCGCTCGCGCGTAGGCGCGTTCCGCGTCGATGTCGACGTGTCGTGACGCCGCCGCGGGCTCGCCGTCCTCCGGCTCGAGCTCTACCGCGAACCCGCCGGGGACCTTCTCCAGCCGCAGGAAGCGCTCGCCGAGCAGGGCACGCAGCTGGGCCTCGTGCGGCAACCAGATCACCTCGTCCTGCGCAATGCTGTCCAGCGCCCACTCAGTGGTGCCGTTGAAGCGCACGATCCCGCCGGTCTCGAGCTCCACCGGCTCGATGGTCATCTCGCTGACGACGAACACCTCGCCGTCGAGGTCCCGGTCGGGCACGGCGAAGCGGTCGCCAGACCTCGGCGTCCACTCCATGCCGGCTTCGCGGAGTCGGACCGCGAGATCAAGGGGGATCACCCTGACATTGTCCCGCCCGAGGCAAAGGCCTTTGCCCGTCCCGTAGTTGGCGACCTCCAGCTCGGCCGGTGTGCCTATCCTTGGGCAGTTGCGTGGACGTGGCCCGGGTCTCGGTCGACGCGGACACGCGGGGGAGCTGGAGATGGTCCGAGACAAGAGCGGGGTGCCCACACGAGGGCGCGCACGTCCCCGCCGGGGCTGCGCCTCGGCGGTGCTCGCGCTGGCCGCGGTGCTCTCCGCCTGCGCGCAGCCTGAGTCCGAGCTGGCCGACGCCGCGGCCGACGAGCCGACCTCGGCCCCGTCGCAGTCCGAGGCTGGTCGGGCAGCGCCGGTGAAGGAGGCGGCACCCGAAGCGGTGGGCAAGACCCGCTCCGCGAAGTCCCTCGAAGGCGGCGGGTTCGCGTCGGCAGCGCCGGGCAGCGATGCCCCTGGCCGCAAGGACGACACCGGCCCGGTGATCCCGCTTTCGGACCAGGAGCCCGACATCGAGGAGATCGAGCGGCTGGTCCGCGAGGTCGAGCGGATCGCGAAGCAGCAGGACATCCCAGCTCCTCAGGAGACGGGAGGTTCGCTGGCAGCCGCCGTCGGCAGCTTCAGCTACCGCTACTTCGCCGACGGCACGCTGCAGCCCGACCGGCGTTGGGTCGCAGCCAACATCACCACCACCACGGTGCCAGTACTGGGGACGGTCACCTGCCACCGGGTGATGCTGCCGCAGCTGCGGGGCGCGCTGCGGGAGGTGGCCGACCGAGGGCTCGCCGCTGAGATTCACCCCGAGGAGTACGCCGGCTGCTATGTCCCGCGGTTCATCGGACGAGACCCCGCGAACGGACCCTCGCTGCACAGCTGGGGAATCGCCGTGGACCTCAACGTCCCGGGGAACCAGCGCGGGAGCGCCGGAGCGATCGACCGACGCGTCGTCGCCGTCTTCAAGGAGTGGGGCTTCGCGTGGGGCGGTGACTGGCGTTACACCGATCCCATGCACTTCGAGCTCGCCCGACTGGTGGACCGTCGTAGCCGCTGACCTTCGCTTGTCGTACCAGCCCCTGCTGGACACGGGCTCAACGCGCGAGCAGGTCCTGGTACTCGGGATGAGCGTCCATGTAGTCGGCGACGAAGGGGCAGTCCGGCCGGACTCGCATGCCCGCCGACCGGGCGCCCTCCAATGCCTCGCGGGCCAAGGCCGAGCCGATCCCCTGGCCCTCGAAGGCGTCGTCGACCTCTGCGTGCGTGTAGGCGACCACGTCCTCGGCGAGCCGGTAGGTGACGAAGCCGGCGACCACCCCAGTCTCGTCGACGGCCTCGTAGCGGTGCCGCTCGTGGTTGTCTCGCACGGTCACGTTCGGTTCCTTGCTCATCTCCCCATCCTGCCTCACCGTCTAGGCTTGCGCGCGTGACGATCCTCGATGACGCCAAGCCCGGCATGGACCCTGGAGTGCGACCGCAGGACGACCTGTTCGGCCACGTCAACGGCCGATGGCTGGAGACCACCCAGATCCCGCCGGACCGGTCCAGCTGGGGTCCGTTCGTGATGTTGGCGGACGTGGCCGAGGAGCAGGTACGTGCCATCATCGAGGGCTGCGCCGAGGGCGGGTCGGAGGACGAGA
>CADCUJ010000056.1:16675-28050 GCA_902805855.1 uncultured Nocardioidaceae bacterium | reverse complement strand
CATCCGGGCAGGCGACGCCGCCGTCACTCGGGCCGATGAGGCGCTCGACCGGATCCGCGACCTCGACGAGCCGGAGGCCCAGATCGTGCTGGGCACGGTGTACGACCCCAGCGACGGAACCGCCGACGCCACACGCGTCGGCCTGCCGCCGTGGCCGGAGGTGGTCGACGTGCTCGCCCACCTGAACGCGGCACTGCGAGTGCTCGCGGACCGGCACGGCGCGGCGGTGGCGGACATCCACGCGAAGTTCCTCGGGCACGGGCTCAGCGTCGGCAACCCGGCGCAGCCGGATCCGCGGCCGTCGGAGCGGAGCCTCTGGTACTGCAACGTGATCGAGCCAAACGCCTGGGGAGCGAACGGCGTACGCGAGGCGTTCTGGGAGGCCCTCGGCCACCACACGCCAGCTGGATAGTCGCGGCGGCGGCGCGGGACGGGTCGGTGAGGCGGCGCTAAGCGTCGAGCGCAGCGAACGACCCGTGGCATGGTTGCCCCGGGACTCGCAGCAGAGCAGTCGGGAGGCACGATGACGGCACTCGCCGCCTCACGCGTGGTGGCCGTGATGCCCGGTGACGGCAAGGCCGGTGACGTCGGCGACGGAATCGGCGTCGTCTTCAAGCTGTGGCCACAGGACACGGGCGGGCAGCTGTCCATCGTCGAGCACCCGTTCGCCGTCGGAGCGCTGGTGCCGCCGCACCTGCACACCCGCGAGGACGAGTTCTCGATCGTCGTCGAGGGGGAGATCGGCTTTCGGTCCGAGGACGACGAGGTGGTCCTCGGGCCGGGCGGGTACATCGTCAAGCCGCGCAACCAGGTGCACGCCATGTGGAACGCCGGCACCCGCCCGGCGAGGATGATCGAGATCATCAGTCCCGCCGGGTTCGAGGGGTTCTTCGACGACCTCCTCGGGCTCCAGCCCGACGAGGTGGTCGACGTGCAGCGGGTCTCCGAGATCGCGGCCGGGTACGGGCTGGAGTTCCATGAGCCGGCGTGGCTAGGCGACGTCGTGGAGAGGTACTCGCTGAGCTTTCCACCGGCCTGAGCCGCCGGGCCGTGTGCGCGGAGGCCTGCCCGTCGGGGAGCATGGTCGTCTGATGTCCCTCCTCGCCTCACTGCCGACCGCCGCCCGCGGCGGGGCCGGAAGCACCGACGGCGGCAGGAGCAGCGGCAGCGGCCAGGTCGATGACGACGCCCTGCTCGAGGGATTCACAGCATGGGCGGCCGACCAGGGGCTCGCCCTCTACCCGGCGCAGGAGGAGGCGTTCCTCGAGCTGTTGACCGGCAGCAACGTGATCCTCTCGACCCCCACCGGCTCCGGGAAGAGCCTGGTCGCCCTCGCCGCGCACGTGACCGCCCTCGCCCGCGGGGAGCGCAGCTACTACACCGCCCCGATCAAGGCGCTGGTGAGCGAGAAGTTCTTCGCCCTCTGCGACGTACTCGGCCCCGAGAACGTCGGCATGGTCACCGGTGACGCATCGGTCAACGCCGACGCTCCGGTGATCTGCTGCACCGCGGAGATCCTGGCCAACCAGGCGCTGCGCGAGGGCCGCACGGCGGACGTGGGCCAGGTGGTGATGGACGAGTTCCACTTCTACGCCGAGCCGGACCGCGGCTGGGCGTGGCAGGTGCCGCTGATCGAGCTGCCCCAGGCGCAGTTCCTGCTGATGAGCGCGACCCTGGGCGACGTCTCGTTCTTCCGCGACGACCTGACCCAGCGCACCGGCAGGGACACGGCGGTCGTCTCCTCCCTGGAGCGCCCGGTGCCGCTGAGCTTCACCTGGGCCGAGACGCCGCTGCACGAGACCCTCGAGGAGCTGCTGACCACCCACCAGGCGCCGGTCTACGTCGTGCACTTCACCCAGGCAGCCGCCCTCGAGCGCGCGCAGGCGCTGACCTCGGTCAACGTCGCCACCCGCGAGGAACGGGATCGGATCGCAGAGCTGATCGGCGACTTCCGGTTCGCCGCAGGCTTCGGCAAGACACTGTCCCGACTGGTGCGTCACGGCATCGGCGTGCACCACGCCGGGATGCTGCCGAAGTACCGCCGTCTCGTCGAGACCCTCGCCCAGGCCGGCCTGCTCAAGGTCGTCTGCGGCACCGACACCCTCGGCGTCGGCATCAACGTGCCGATCCGCACCGTCGTACTCACCGCGCTGACCAAGTACGACGGGCGCCGGCAGCGGGCCCTCAAGGCTCGGGAGTTCCACCAGATCGCCGGTCGCGCCGGGCGAGCCGGCTACGACACCTCCGGGGCGGTCGTCGTGCAGGCGCCCGACCACGTCGTGGAGAACGCCAAGGCGCTGGCGAAGGCCGGTGACGACCCCAAGAAGCTGAGGAAGGTGCAGCGCAAGAAGCCGCCCGAGGGGTTCGTCAGCTGGACCGAGGACTCCTTTCGGAAGCTCGTCGAGGCACCGCCCGAGCCGCTGACGTCTCGGATGCGGGTGAGCCACGGGATGCTGCTCAACGTGTTGGGCCGCCCGGACGAGGCCGGCGACCCGTGGCAGGCGCTGCACCGGCTGCTCCGCGACAACCACGAGGACGGGCGCAGCCAGGTGCGGCTGGTGCGGCGCGCTGTCGCGCAGTACCGCAGCCTGCTCGCCGCCGAGGTGGTGGGCCAGGACACCGACGGCGGGCGGTGCCGCGTGGTGGACGACCTGCAGGTCGGCTTCGCGCTGAACCAGCCGCTGTCGACGTACGCCCTCGCGGTCTTCGACGCACTCGACCCGGAGGCGCCGACCTACGACCTCGACGTGGTGTCGGTGATCGAGGCGACGCTGGAGGACCCGCGTCAGGTGCTGCTCGCCCAGCAGTTCCGGGCGCGCGGTGAGGCGGTCGCGGAGATGAAGGCCGACGGCGTCGACTACGACGAGCGGATGGAGCTGCTCGAGGACGTCACCTGGCCCAAGCCGCTGGAGGAGCTGCTGGAGGCGACGTTCGAGATCTACGCACGCACGCACCCGTGGATCACCGAGACGCCGCCGTCGCCGAAGACGGTGGTGCGCGACATGTACGAGCGCGCGATGACCTTCCCGGAGTACGTCGCCGCCTACGGAGTCGCGCGGTCGGAAGGGCTGCTCCTGCGCTACCTCTCCGACGCCTACCGTGCCCTACGGCAGACCGTGCCCGACCGGGTGCGCACCGACGGGTTCGAGGACCTCGTCGCGTGGCTCGGCGCCGTGGTCCGGCAGACCGACTCCAGCCTTCTCGACGAGTGGGAGGCGCTCAGCCACCCGGGGACGGTGCCTGTCCAGCCGGACCCGCTGACCCCGCCGGCCCCGCCGACACTGACCAGCAACCCGCGGGCGCTGACGGTGCTGGTGCGCAACGCGATGTTCCGACGTGTCGAGCTCGCCGCGCGGCACGACCTCGCCGCCTTGACCGAGCTGGACCCCGACGCCGGCTGGGAGGCCGCGCTGGCGGAGTACGCCGACGAGCACGACCACATCGGCACCGGCCCGGACGCCCGGGGCCCCGCGCTGTTCCTGCTCGAGCAGGGCCCGGAGCGCTGGCGGGTGCAGCAGATCCTCGACGACCCCGAGGGACACCACGACTGGCGGATCACCGCCGAGGTCGACCTGCCCGCCAGCGACGAGACCGGCGAGCTGGTGCTGCGCGACCTGGCGCTGGTCCGGCTCTGACCCCGCCGCTCGTTCGGCTCTGACCCGCCGCCGACACGGATCGCTAACGCCCGCGAACCCGCGGATCGCTCGCCACCCGTGCGAGCATTTCGGTATGCGCGAAGTAACCGTCGGGTCCGTGCCGATCGACCGTCTCGCCAGCCTGCTCGAGCCGGAGCGGGCTCGCCGGCTCGCGGAACAGGCCGCCCAGGCACGCGAGCTCCTCCAGGGCCGGGTGGTGTGGAACGTGAACGCCACGGCGACCGGGGGCGGGGTCGCCGAGATGCTCCAGGCGCTGCTCGACTACGCGCATGGCGCCGGAGTGGACACCCGGTGGCTGGTGCTCACCGGCACGCCGGACTTCTTCCGGCTGACCAAGCGGCTGCACAACCTGCTGCACGGCAGCCCCGGCGACGGCGGACCACTCGGCGACGAGGAGCGTCGGGTGTACGACGACATGCTGGCCACCAACGCCGCCGCGCTGCACAAGTGGGTCAGCCCCGGCGACATCGTGCTCCTGCACGACCCGCAGACCGCCGGACTGGTGAGCGACCTCGCGGAGGCCGACGTACACGCGGTGTGGCGCTGCCACGTCGGCCGGGACACCAGCAACGAGCAGACCGACCTCGCCTGGGACTTCCTGCGGCCCTACGTGGAGAAGGCCGAGGCGTCGATCTACTCGCGCGCGGAGTACGCACCCGAATGGGTCGACCGCGACCGGCTCTGGGTGATCCCGCCCTCCCTCGACCCGTTCAGCGCCAAGAACCGTGACCTGACCGACGCCGAGGTGGACGCCGCGCTTCGTCAGGCCGGGATCATGGATCTGCCATCGGACGGAGGCAGCCTGAAGTTCGTGCGCCGGGACGGCTCGTCGGGCACCCTGCGCCACCACGAGGGCATGATGGTCTCCGGCGGGCCGCTCCCGGGCGACGCCCGCTACGTGCTGCAGGTCAGCCGGTGGGACCGGTTGAAGGACATGGCCGGGGTGATGAAGGGCTTCGCCGACGTGGTCGACGACCTGCCCGAGGACGTGCACCTCGTGCTCGCCGGGCCTGAGGTCGCCGGCGTCTCCGACGACCCTGAGGGCGCGGAGATCCTCGAAGAGTGCCTCGCGCTGTGGCGCGACCAGCCGGAAGCGACGCAGCGACGGCTCCACCTGTGCAGCGTCCCGATGGACGACACCGACGAGAACGCCCACATCATCAACGCCCTGCAACAACGGGCGAGCGTCGTGGTCCAGAAGAGCCTCGTCGAGGGCTTCGGGCTCACCGTCACCGAGCCCATGTGGAAGGCCCGGCCGGTGGTGGCCTCACGGATCGGCGGCATCCAGGACCAGATCCAGCACGGCGAGAACGGCCTGCTGCTCGACGACCCCTACGACCTCGAGTCCTTCGGCCGGATCCTGGTCGAGCTCCTCGCCGATCCAGACCGCGCACAGCAGAT
Organism: uncultured Nocardioidaceae bacterium; assembly: GCA_902805855.1. Taxonomy (GTDB): domain Bacteria; phylum Actinomycetota; class Actinomycetes; order Propionibacteriales; family Nocardioidaceae; genus Nocardioides_C. The sequence continues at coordinate 22,993 of CADCUJ010000056.1, read as the reverse complement.
CGGTACGGCGGCGCGGGAGCGGGTGCGTGACCGGTTCCTCGGCGACCGCCACCTGCTGCAGTACGTCGACCTGTTCGCCCGCCTGCTCGAGCAGGACTAGCCTCGGCCCGGTGAGCATCGAGGTGCTGCCCGCGACGGCGGAACGGTTCTCCGACGTCGCCACCATGCTCGGCCCCAAGAACCCGACGTCATCGGTGTGCTGGTGCCTCAGCCACCGGCTCGACTCGAAGACGAACCGCCAGCTCGTCGGGCCTGCGCGTGGCGAGTACGTGCGAGAGCTGTGCGACCGGGACGTCGCCCCGGGAGTTCTCGGCTACGAGGCGGGCGACGTCGCGGGGTGGGCCGCTGTCGCACCACGCTCCGAGCTGCCCTTCGCCCGGTCCACGAAGATCCCGCACGTCGACGACCTGCCGGTGTGGTCGGTGTGGTGCATCCGCGTCCGCCCCGGCCACCGTGGACGAGGCATCTCGCTTGCGCTGCTCGAGGGCGCGGCCGAGTACGCGCGATCGTGCGGGGCGCCGGCGGTCGAGGGCTACCCCGTGGACAACCGCGGCGAGAAGGTGGACTCGACTATGGCCTACGTCGGGACCCGGATGCTCTTCGAACGAGCCGGGTTCACCAAGGCTGCGGACACCGACTCCGTGTCCGGCGGGTTCCCTCGGGTGCTGATGCGGAGGAGCCTCGCCTGACCGCTGCGTCCTACCGCCGGGGACCGACCGGCTCGGCCCGGCTTTCCGGCAAGAGCTCCGCGTCGTTCGCCCGGATCCGTCAGCGTTTCGTCCTAGCCCGTCTGGGTCATTTCCTGCTGTCGGCCTATCGCCGAGACAGTGGTACGCGCAAAGTACGGCGTGAGCCGTCGACCCCCGGCGGCGACACGGAGGGAATACGGATGCGTCTATCGAGCCGGGCCACAGTTGTCGTGACCACGGTCGTCGCCCTAGCAGCGGTGGCCGGACCGGCGGCAGCCCATCAGTGCGTCAACGCCAGCAAGAACGGCGGAGCAGGCGCGCAGGTGGTCATCAACTTCGACGACGAGATCGTCTACATGACCAAAGGGATGGAGAGGCGTATTGCGAGAGGGCTGGTCGACCTCGAGACAGGCGAGGGCTTCCACGGTCTCCTCGGCTTCGACATCGACGGCGACGGCAAGGCCGACCTGGCGACGTACATAGTCGGCCCCAACGGCGAGATCCCTCAGAAGGCGCAGTACAACGGGCCGGCTTGCAAGGGTGTGACCGACATCGGAACGTGGTTCTCCGAGTGCTTCTGACAGCCCGTCGGCGTCACTGAGTCGGCCCCGACCCGGCGCCTGGGGGAATGTCTGCGGCAGGGTAGTTGTTGAGAGTTCAACTACTACCTCGGAGAGTGAGCGCCATGCCGCGTCTGCTCGTCATCATCGGTTCCACCCGTCCCGGTCGCGTCGGCCTGCCGGTCACGCAATGGTTCGCCGACCTCGCGCGTAGGCACGCGCGCTTCCAGGTCGAGGTGGCCGACCTCGCCGAGATGGAACTCCCGTTGCTGGACGAGCCGCACCACCCGAGGCGGCGGCAGTACGTCCACCAGCACACCAAGGAGTGGAGCGAACGGGTCGACCGAGCGGACGCGGTGGTGATGGTCACGCCGGAGTACAACCACGGCTACCCGGCTGCCCTGAAGAACGCGATCGACTACCTGCACGACGAGTGGGCCGACAAGCCGGTCGGCTTCGTCTCCTACGGCGGTGGCTCGGGCGGCACCCGCGCGGTGCAACAGCTGATGCCGGTTGTCGCCGCGCTGCGGATGCTGCCGGTGTCCACGGCCGTCGACATCCCCTTCGTCTTCCGCCGCGTCGACGAGGCAGGCCTGTTCCGGGCCGACGACGTGATCGAGCAGGCCGCCACTGGGATGCTCGACGAGCTGGCCACGTTCGAGGCATCGAGGCGAGAGCCGCAATCCCGCCAGGTCGCCTGACCTTCCACCTCGGCCGGATCCGGCACCGCCGCTTTGGATCATCAGGACCACCCGATCGGGCTATGTGTCGCTGTGCCCACGATGAGTTCTCATCGTCGATGCTGGTCGTCCAGAGATCGGGGAAGAAGTGAGAGCTCGTCGTACTGCTGCCCTCGTGGGCGTCGCCGCGCTGGCCGTGACGGCGACCATTACCGCGCGTGCTGCTGCCGAAGCACCGCGGGTCGGGCCCACCGCAGCACCGGCAGCCCCGACGAGCGCGGTAGGTGCCGAACCCGGACCGTACGCCACCACCAGCGGCGACTACGCCCTGCCCGACATCCGGGTCGCGGGCTATCCGGAGAAGGTCCAGATGGTCGGCCACTACGTGGCCCCCGTCGGGGCGGAGGGGGGACGGCCCTTCGCGCTCTTTCTGCACGGCAAACACGGCAGCTGCTTCGTGCCGGGCGACGACGAGTCGATGTCGGCCGCGTGGCCGTGCACCGGGGCCGAGCAGCCGGTGCCGAACAACCTCGGCTATCGCTACCTGCAGCGGCTGCTCGCCAGCCGCGGGTACGTGACCGTCTCCATCGCCGCCAACGGCATCGACGGCCAGGACGACCGCTCCGACGACTTCGGGGTGAGCGCCCGGTCGGCACTGGTACGTCGGCATCTGGCGCTCTGGGACAGCTGGACCAGTGGCGCCCGACCCGGACCCGACGGCCGTGACTGGTCGGACCGGGTCGACCTCGACCGCACACTGCTCGTCGGCCACAGCCGGGGCGGCGAAGGCGTCGTACGCGCCGCGGTGGACACCGCACCGCTCTCCCCATGGCGGGTGCGGGGACTGGTGCTGCTGGCGCCGCACGACACCGCCCGGCAGGTTGCGCCGCGGGTGCCGACGGCGGTGCTGATGGGCTACTGCGACGGCGAGCTGAACTTCTGGCCCGGCCAGGGGTACCTCGACGTCGCCCGGGACCTGGTCCCCGACCCGGCGCTGCGCAGTGCCGTCTCCGTCATGGGCGCCAACCACGGGTGGTTCAACACCGAGTGGACGCCAGGGCTGTCCACCGCGCCGTCCGGCGACGACGGGCTCTTCTTCGGCGAGAGCAATGCGCTGTGCGGGAAGCAGGCGGCCACTCGGCTGACCGCCGCGGAGCAGCGCGGCGTCGCCAAGGCTTACGTCGCCGCTGCCAGTGAGGTGTTCCTCGAGGGCGACGCCGCGCAGCTGTCGCTGTTCGACGGGCGACTGGTGGACCCGGAACGAGTCGCCGGCGCTGGTGTCCAGGTGACCCCGCTCGGCGGACATCGCGTGCTGGTCCGTCCGAAGTACGACGCCACGGTGATCCACTCCGCGGACGCCACCGCCACCCTCTGCGCCGGCTATGTGGGAGACGACCAACCGTCCTCGTGCGGGCGCGGCGTCGTCATGGAGCGCGCGCCGCACTGGGTCGCGTCGTACAACAGCCGCGCTGTCCCGACCTCCCCGGCCGCCGAGATCCGGTGGACGGCGCCAGGAGCGACAGCAGGGCTCGCCCTGCGCGAGCCCGTCGACCTCGGTGCGTCCTCGCACCTCGACGCCCGAGTGATCGTCGATCCGGCAGCCGGGCCGGTCCAGCTCGCGGTCCGGCTGACCGACACCGACGGTGATCGCGTCACGCTGCCGCCTCGCGGCGCTGGCTGGCTGCAGCCGATGCCCGGCCCCGGACGGCTGCTGCGTCGCCTCTGGGCCCAGCAGCTGCGCACCGACCTGTCGGGCTTGGCGGACGCCGGCGTGGACCGATCGGCGATCGCGAGGGTGGAGCTGGTGAGCCGCAACGGCAGCGGCCGGGTGTGGCTCCTGGACGCGAGCGGGTGGCGCCGCGGAGTGCCGGACCTGGGTGACACCTACGTCCCGCGGGTGAACGTCCACGACGCGCAAGCACCGGAGGGTGGCGCGGGCGAGCACATCATCGAGGTACCGGTCTCGGTCAGAGGGACGCTGACGACCCAGGCTGTCATCAACGTGCAGGTCGTCGACGCGAACGCCAGTACGATCCCGCCGCCTACCAAGGTGGTCCTGCAGCCGGGACAGGAGGCGACGGCCATCCCGATCAGCTACGCGGGGGACGGCAGGCGCGAGCCCGACGTGCACTACACCGTCAACACCTGGGCCAAGCGGGGCGCCGTCACCGGCAGGCACCAGTCGACGGCCGTGGTCGTCGACGACGACTGACGGCTCCCAGCCGCCGCCTCGTCCCGCGGCCACGCGGCGGTACGGCCGCGTAGAGGCCAGATGCCATCCACAGGGACCGAGTAGGGCTACACCGTCCACGGCGGGCGAAACTGTGTTCGATACCGGCGCAGCGAGCGGTGAGACTGGAGCCGTGTCCACGTCAGACTCGCCCACCGGCACCTCGCACTCCTCCGGTGGACCCCGGCCAGGGGCGAACCACGAGCTGCTCCGCTTTGCCCGGGCAGTCGAGGCGTCCCTCGACCGGGTGACGGATACGCCGGTGTGGTCGATGACGGCGGAGGAGCAGCGTGAGACGGCGTTGCTGCTCGACCGACTGGACGCACGTTTCGCCGAGCTGCGGTTGCGGGTCCTGGTCGGCGCCGATCACAGTGAAGTCGGCGCCGACAGCGGCGCCACCTCAACCGCTGCGTGGCTCGCGCACGCGACGCGACAGTCGAGGGCGAGCTGCTCGGCGGCGCTCAGGCTGGCCAGCCAGCTGGACGAGAGCTTCTCGCTGACGCGCAGGGCCCTCGCCTCCGGCCGGGTCAACCTGGACCAGGCGCGGGCCGTCGTGGAGGCCGTCAACCTGCTCACCGAGGAGTACGACGATCTCCCGCCCGGCACCCGTGTTCGTGCGGAGCAGCATCTTCTCGACCTCGCCGACGAGTTCGACGCGGTCATGCTGAGACGGTTGGGCAGGCGACTGATCGAAGTCGTGTGCCCCGAGGCCGCGGACCGTGCCGAGGGCGAACGGCTGGCACTCGAGGAGGAGCGTGCTCGCCGTCTCGCGCAGCTGTCCACCCGTGACAACGGCGACGGAACCGTGGAGGGCAGGTTCCGGCTGCCGGTGTTGCACGCGCAGCTGCTGAAGAAGGCGCTCGAGTCGTTGACCTCTCCGCGCCGACTGGGGGAAGGACGGTTCCATCCCAGGACCGGCAAGAAGCTGGACCACAGCACGCTCCTCGGCCACGGGTTCATGGAGCTGTTGGAGAGCCATCTCGCGCTCGATCGCCTCCCGACCCAAGGCGGCAGCCCGTTCACCGTGGTGGTCACCATCAGCCTCGATGCGCTCACCAGTGGATTCGGCGCCGCGTCGCTGGACACCGGCGGTCGCATCAGTGCCGGAGAGGCCCGACGGTTGGCATGCAGGGCAGGGATCATCCCGATGGTCTTGGACGGAGCTTCGGTGCCACTGGACCTGGGCCGCGAACAGCGCCTGTTCACCAAGCACCAGCGGATCGCTCTGAGCCACCAGTTCGGGGGGTGCGCCGCGAAGAACTGTGACCGCCCGCCGGCGTGGACGGAAGCTCATCATCTCCAGCCATGGGGGAAGGGCGGCAGGACCGATCTCAGGAACGGCATCCTCCTGTGTCCACCGCACCATCACATGGCCGATGACCCCGGCTCGTGGGACATGAGCCGCCTGGCCGGCGGCGGAGTGCGGTTCGCGCGACGCCAATAGGTCGGCCGGGGTCCGGCACGGGTCGGGCTCACCTTCGGCACCGTTCTCTGAGAGGCCGAATGCGTGACGCGAGCCTGCTTGCGACGCGCGACCGGTGGCGGCAGGGTGGTGAGCCACCTGCTGGACAAGCATCCGCCGCGAAGGAAGACAGGCCATGGAACCCATAGATCCGGTCTACGGCACGACCACCTTGCTGCTGATCGCTGCGGCAGCCGTCGCCCTGCTGCTCTTCCTGATCATCGCGGTGAAGCTGCATGCCTTCATCGCACTGGTCCTGGTGAGCGTCCTGACAGCGATCGCGGTCGGGTTCGACTTCGCCGAGATACCCGACGCCCTGCTCTTCGGCTTCGCCGACACGATCGGCTCCGTGGCGTTGCTGGTGGCCTTCGGGGTCATGCTCGGCCGGCTGCTCGAGGTCACCGGGGGCGCGCAGGTGCTGGCCGACACGTTGATCGGCCGGTTCGGTGAGAAGCGAGCACCGTTCGCGCTGGGGGTGGCGTCGCTGCTGTTCGGCTTCCCGATCTTCTTCGACGCCGGCCTGGTCGTCTTCCTGCCGATCATCTTGACCGTCGCACGTCGGTTCGGTGGCTCGTTGTTGTACTACGCCCTGCCGGCTGCAGGCGGGTTCGCGGCGATGCACGCAATCGTCCCGCCACACCCCGGCCCGGTTGCCGCGGCCGAGCAGATCGGTGCCGACATCGGGATAACCGTTCTG
>CADCUJ010000056.1:0-16665 GCA_902805855.1 uncultured Nocardioidaceae bacterium | reverse complement strand
GGAGATCATGGTCATCTCGCTCAACGAGGTGGCCAGCGAGGGGTTCGTCCCCCGTCTGGTGATCCTGGTGGTCGTCGCCATCGGGATCACCGTGCTGGTAGGTGTCCCGATCGCAGTGGTGTCGTGGTACGTCGGGGTATACCTCGTGTCCCGGTTCCTCGCCGCGCGGTTCGACGTGTCGGTTGCGAACGTGGTCTTCGGGGAGGTGAGCGACGGCGGCAAGGACTCCGGCGGCTCAGGCGGCTCAGGGCAGGAAGAAGGTTCCACGAAGCTCGCTCAGCAGGCGCCGTCCTTCACCACCGTGCTCGCCTTGCTGTTGATCCCACTGGTGTTGATCTCTTTCGACACCGTGCTCGACACGCTGGTCGCGGCCGGCACCTTCGAAGAGGGAACCGGCTGGATCGAGTTCCTGGGTCTGCTCGGCCAGACGCCGGTGGCGCTGCTGATCACGGTGCTCGCGGCGATCTTCGTCCTCGGACGACCGAACGCCTCGATGGCGACCGTCACGAAGATCATCGACCAGGCCCTCGGGCCGATCTGCTCGATCATCCTGATCACCGGTGCCGGCGGGATGTTCGGCGGTGTGCTCGAGCTGAGCGGCATCGGCGCCGCCCTCAGCGACTCACTGGCCAACATCGGCATCTCCCTGATCCTGCAGGCGTTCTTGATCTCCACCCTGCTCCGCGTTGCCCAGGGGTCCGCCACCGTCGCGCTGACCACCACCGCCGGCCTGATGGCCGGGCCGGTGAATGCGGCAGGCCTCGGCGACTTCCAGCTCACCCTGCTCGTGGTCGCGATCGCGGCCGGCGCGACCGTGCTGTCGCACGTGAACGACTCCGGGTTCTGGCTGGTCAGCCGGTTCTTCGGCATGGACGAGAAGACCACTTTGAAGACGTGGACCGTGATGGAGACGACGCTGGGCGTGTCGGCGTTCGCGATCGCCGCCATCTTGTGGGTCGTCGTATGACGAACGCACGGTCATGAGGCAGACACTGCACGTCGTCGTGATGGGGGTGTCCGGCTGCGGCAAGTCCACGGTGGCGGTGGGGCTGCGGGACAGCTTCGGCCTGAGCTTCGCGGAAGGAGACGACTACCACCCGGAGGAGAACGTCGAGAAGATGCGTGCTGGTCAGCCGCTGACCGACGACGACCGGTGGCCATGGCTCTCGGCAGTGGCCGACTGGACCCGGCGAGCCCGCGAGCAGGGGGAGTCGACCGTGCTGGCCTGCTCGGCACTGAAGCGGTCTTACCGAGACGTCTTGCGTCAGGCAGATCCGGAGACCTTCTTCGTGCACCTGCACGGTGACCTGGAGATGCTCAAGAGCCGGATGGACGCCCGCGAGCACTTCATGCCGCTGTCCTTGCTGCAGTCGCAGTTCGACACCTTGGAGATGCTCGGAGCCGACGAGCAGGGCGTCCTGGTCGACGTGACACCACCGCGCGACGAGGTCATGCGGGCGGCTGAGTCCGCAGTGCGCGCTCGCCTCGCCTAGCCGAGACGTTCAGCGATCCGCCATCTCGAGACCGGCCCCTGAGCTCAGAGCAGCCTGTCGAGCAGCCACGCCTGGACCTCCGCCTCGTACGCCTGGTGCGCGAACCGTCCGGACGGGCCGGTGTGTGCTCCCTCGCCGGTCTCCACCCGGAACAGGCAGCGAGGCGACCAGTCCGGATCGGTGTGCCGCAGCAGCGCGACCCACTTGGCCGGCTCCCCGACGAGCACGCGCGGGTCGTTCACCGCCCCGGTCACCAGCAGGTCGGGGCGACCACCGGCGGGAGGCAGGTTGTCGTACGGCGAGTAGGCCAGCAGGAAGCCGAACTCCTCGACCTTGCGCGGGTCACCCCACTCGCCCCACTCCTGCGGCGTCAGCGGCACGGTGGCGTCGAACATCGTGGTCACCACGTCGACGAAGGGCACCTCGGCCACCACGGCGCGCCACCGGTCCGGCCGCTGGCTGAACACCGCGCCCTGGAGCAGGCCTCCCGCGCTGAGCCCCCGCGTGGCCAGGCGGGAGCCGTCGACCAGTCCGTCGCGGACCAGTCCGTCCGCGACCGCGATCTGGTCGGAGAAGGTGTTCTGCTTCCGGTCCAGCCGCCCGTCCAGGTACCACCCGCGCCCGCCCTCGCCACCACCACGCACGTGCGCGTGCACGAACACCACCCCGCGGTCGAGGAGGCAGGGCAGGCCGACGTCCCACTCCGGCTCGAAGACCGCCTCGTAGGCGCCGTACCCGTACAGCAGCGCCGGGGCGCTCCCGTCCATCGGCGTGTCCCGGTGTCGTACGACGGTCGCCGGCACCGCGACTCCGTCCGCGGACGGGAACTCTCGCCGCTCGCAGACATAGTCATCCGGGTCGTGGCCCGGCGACTGCTGACGGTGCACGGTGCTGCGACCACCCGAGCCGAGGTCCACCGAGGACCACACCCACGGGTGGACGTACGACCCGTCGGCGACGACCACGGAATGAGTGTCGTACTGCACGTTGCGCCCGAGGTGGACGGTGCCCGCGGGAAGCTGCGGGCGCACCTCGAGTGTCGGCTCGGCCGAGCCCGCCGGCCAGCCCCCGAGCAACGACCCCAGCGCGAACACCCGCAGCCGCCGCTCTCCTTTGGTGCGCACGGAGAGGACCGCGTGCTCGGCGAAGGCGTCGACGCGTTCCAGCCGGACGGCCGGGTCCTCTGACAGCAGCTGCCGCCATCCCCGGTGGTCCTGGTCGCCGGTGCGGGGGACCGGCGCGAGCATCAGCCGGTGCTCCCTCGCGCCGTCGTCGGTCACCACCAGCAGGTCGTCCGAGCCGTCCGGAAGCAGCACGTGCTCGGCGTGGTAGCTCACCCCCTCGCGCCGGCCGCCGACCGAACGCGGGGCGGCGGTCGGGTCGGTCGTGTCGACGGTCCAGACCTCCGTGGTGTCCGGTGAGCGGGCCCAGATCACCGCCAGCCGCCCGGTGCGGCACTGCCGCAGCCGCAGCTCGAACCTCGGGTCGCCCTCCTCCAGCAGCAGCTCGTCCTCGTCCGCCGCGGTGCCGATCCGGTGGCGCCACACCTGGAACGGGCGGTAGCTGTCGTCGTGCACGGTGTAGAGGAAGCTGTCCGAGCCGGCGCCCCAGGCGCCACCGAAGTAGGTGCGGGGCAGGTCGTCGGGCAGGTCGTCACCGGACTCCAGGTCACGGAACCGCAGGCGGTAGACCTCGTCCCCCCGCACGTCGTAGGAGTAGGCGAGGATCCGCTCGTCCGGGCTCACCAGCGTCAGCCCGAGGTCCACGTATGTCGAGTCGCCCGCGAGGTCGGCGCTGTCCAGCAGCAGCTCGGCCGAGTGGTTCGGGTCATCCGGCGGCTGGAGGGTTCCCGGCGCTCCGGCCGGGTCCGAAACGTGGAGATACCGCAACAACTGCGGGTGTTCACTTCCGGCGGGCGCGTGAGTGTAGTAGGAAAAGCGACGACACCGGTAACTGACCGAGGAGTCAGATGGCGGCGTCCTGCGGGCCATTTCGGCCCGGAGCTCCTCGATGAGGGAGGCCACGTGGCCGGTGACAGAGTCGTACCAGGACCGTTCGGCAACGAGATGGGCGAGGACGTCGGGGGAGCCCGCGTCACGCAGCCAGTGGTAGGGATCGGGACGCAGCACGCCGTGCTCGGTGTGCTCGTGCGGACGGCGGGGCGCTTGCGGGGCCGTGGACATGCAGCGCACCGTACTGCTACCCGGGTGCTGGCGGCAGTTGCGCTCGTGTTCGGCGCGCTGACGCCGCTGGCTCTGCAGCCGGCCGCCGGCTCGGAGGCGGAGGAGCCAACGACCTTCACGGTGGCCATGGACAACGAGGTCGACTCGTTCAACCCGTTCCTCGGCATCGAGGCGGAGTCGTACGAGATGTGGGCGCTGATGTACGACTACCTCATCGGCTACTCCATGGCGGACATGTCGCCGGAGCCGACCGGGCTTGCGGAGGACTGGGAGACCTCCGAGGACGGACTCACCTGGACCTTCACGGTCCGGGACGGCGTCACCTTCTCCGACGGCGAGCCGCTGACGGCCGCCGACGTCGCCTACACCTACAACCGGATCCTCGACGGCGGGGCCGAGGCAGCGACCTGGAGTTCCTACCTGACTTCCGTGGAGAAGGTCACCGCACCGGACGAGCGCACCGTCGTGCTCGAGCTGTCCCAGCCGAACGCTGTGCTGCCGCTGCTGCCAATCCCGATCATCCCCGAGCACGTCTGGCGCGACGTGGACGAGAAAGCCGTCAAGACGTTCGCCAACGAGCCGACCGACGGTGACCCGGTGATCGGCTCGGGGCCGTTCGAGCTGGTGGAGGGCACCGCGGGTGGCCCGACCGCGCGGTTCCAGGCACGTGAGGACTACTGGAAGGGCAGCCCGCACATCGACGAGGTGGTCTACCGGGTCTTCAAGAGCAAGGACTCCGCGGTCCAGGCGCTGATCAAGGGCGAGGTCGACTATGTCGCCGACGTGCCACCCCTGCAGGTGGACGCGTTGCAGGGCCAAGAGGGCATCACCACGAACCAGGGCGACTCACCCGGATTCGACGAGATCGCCTTCAACGTGGGTGCGGTGAACACCAAGACCGGCGAGCCGATCGGGGACGGTCACGAGGCGCTGAAGGACCCTGACTTCCGGTTCGCGCTCGGCTTCGCCATCGACCGACAGCGGATCGTCGACACCGCCTACCAGGGTTCAGGTACGCCCGGGGACAGCATCGTCCCGCCGACGTACGACAACTGGCGCTGGGAGCCGCCGGCGGAGGACGCGTTCACCTTCGACCCGGAACGCGCGGACCAGCTGCTCACCGAGGCCGGGTACGAGACGAACTCAGGGGGCGAGCGGCTGATGCCTGACGGCAGTGACTTCGGCACGCTGCGGCTGTTCGCCCGCAGCGAGAGCGACACCTCCGTCACGGTGATGGACCTGTTCAAGGAGTGGCTGGCCGACCTGGGCATCGACTCCGAGATCACCGCGATGGAGAGCAACCGGCTGACCAACGTCATCCTCGACGGCGAGTTCGACGCCTTCGAGTGGGGTTGGTACGTCGAGCCGGACCCGGACTCGATGCTGAGCTACCTGACCTGTGACCAGCTGGCGAGCTGGAACGACGCGTGGTACTGCAACGAGGAGTACGACCGGCTGTACCGGGAGCAGAACCAGGCGCTGGACGACGCCGAACGCGTCGCGGCGGTCAAGCGGATGCAGGAGATCCTCTACTACGACGCGCCCTACCTGGTGACGGCCTACGGTGCCACCGGCGAGGCGATCCGCACCGACCGGTGGGCGTGCCTCCAGTCGCAGCCCGACCCCGGTGGGATCTGGCTGTTCCAGTACGGAGTGACCAACTACCTGCAGATGCGCCCGGCGGACCAGGCCGGGGACTGTGACGGAGTCACGAACGCCGTGGGTGCGGTCGCCGACGGCACCGACGCGTCCGGTAGCGGTGCGGCGGGGGAGGTCGAGTCGAGCAGCAGCAGCAGCTGGGTGCTGCCGACGGTGGCCGCGCTCGTGCTCGTGCTGCTGGCCGCCGGAGGACTGATGGCGTTCCGGAGGCGGGCCAGCGCGGGCGAGCGAGAATGACGTGACCCAGTGAGCGCGACGCTCACCTCGTCTCCGGGGGCCGCCACCGGCTCCGCCCCCGCCGCCCGCCAGAGCTACGCGCGCTACGTCGGAGGGAGACTGCTCGGCGCGCTGGGCAGCCTCGCCTTCGTTCTCGTGGTGAACTTCTTCCTGTTCCGCGTGCTGCCCGGGGACCCGGCCCGAACCCTGGGGCGGGGCAGGTTCCGCACCGAGGAGCAGCTCGAGCAGTTCCGGGCGACCTACGGCCTCACCGAGCCGCTGCCCCAGCAGTTCGTCACCTTCTTGCAGAACACCCTGACCGGTGACCTGGGCATCTCGCTGCGCTACCGGGTGCCGGTCGCCGACCTGATCCTGGACCGGCTCTGGCCGACGCTGCTGCTGGTGGGCACCTCCATGCTGCTGGCCACGGTCATCGGGGTCTACCTCGGCATGATCAGCGCCTGGAACCGCGGCCGCCCGGTCGACCGGGTGTGGACCAACAGCACGCTCACGCTCTACTCGATGCCTGAGTGGTGGCTCGGGTTGCTGCTGATCGCCACCGTCGCGGTGGGGGCCGGCCCCATCCCCGGCATCTTCCCGACCGGGGGGCTGAACTCCGTCGACGTCGACCCAGGCACCTTCGACTACGTCCTGGACACGGCCTGGCACCTGACCCTGCCGGTGATCACCCTCACCTTGGCCTATCTCGCGGACTATGCGCTGATCATGCGCTCCTCCCTGCTCGACGAGCTCGGGGAGGACTACCTGGTGACCGCTCGGGCGAAGGGGCTGCGCGACATTGCCGTACGCCGCCACCACGCCGTGCCGAACGCCCTGCTCCCGACCACCACGCTTGTCGCGCTCAACCTGGGCTTCGTCGTGTCCGGCGCGATCACCATCGAGACGATCTTCTCGATCCCGGGACTCGGCCTGCTGGCCACCGAGGCGCTCAGCATCCCGGACTACTGGGTGCTGCAGGGCACGTTCCTGGTCGCGTCAGCAGCGGTCATCCTCGCGAACCTGCTGGCCAACCTGCTCTACGGCGTCCTCGACCCCCGGGTGCGGACATGAGCAGCGCGAGCGCTCCGCTCTCCGCCCGGCAGATCGCCCGTCGTCGCCGTGGTCGAGCGCTGCGCCGGACCTGGGCCGAGTTCCGCAGGCACCGCTCCGGCGTCGTCGGTCTGGTGGTCCTCACCGCCTTCGTGCTGATGGCGGTTTTCGCCTCGCTCCTCGTCGACCCCGAAGGCCTCGAGGTGACCAAGGCGACCGGCGGGGTGCTGGAGGGCCCGTCGGGTCAGTTCCCGCTCGGCACCGACGACAACGGCCGCTCGGTGCTCACCCTGCTGATCTACGGCGCCCGGATCTCGCTGTTCGTCGGGCTGCTGGCGACCGCGATCTCGATGGTCATCGGCACCCTCATGGGGCTGATGTCCGGCTTCTTCGAGGGCTGGCCGTCAGCGATCCTGTTCCGGGTCACCGAGTGGTTCCTGGTCATCCCGTTCCTGCCGTTGGCGCTGGTGCTCGCCAGCGTGCTGGGTCGGTCGCTGTGGAACATCGCCCTGGTGATCGGCGTCACCAGCTGGCCGGGCACCGCCCTGCTGATCCGGAGCCAGACGCTGTCGATCAAGGAGCGGCCCTATCTCGACCGGGCACGCGTGCTCGGCGCCGGGCGGTGGCACCTGATGTCGCGACACATCTTGCCCAACGTGATGCCGATGGTGCTGGCCAACACCACGCTGACCGTGGCCATCGCGATCCTGACCGAGACCACGCTGAGCTTCCTCGGCCTCGGCGACCCCACCCGGGTCTCCTGGGGCTCGATGCTCGAGGACGCCTTCACAGTGGGCGCGATGACCACCGGTGCCTGGTGGTTCATCGTGCCGCCCGGGGTGTGCGTCGTCCTGGTGGTCCTCGCCTTCACCCTGGTCGGGCAGTCCCTGGAGGAGATCTTCAACCCGCGGCTGAGGAGGCGGTGATGAACGCAGCCTCCACCGACGTCGGGACCCCGCTGCTCGAGCTGCGCGACCTCTCGGTCAGCTACCGGACCACCGAGGGCGCCCTGCCCGCGGTGCGTGGCGTGGACCTGACCGTGCGGGCGGGTGAGGTGGTCGGCGTCGCCGGAGAGTCCGGCTGCGGCAAGTCCACGCTGGCCACCACCGTGCTTCGGCTGCAGCCGAGGGACGCGGCGGTGACCGGCGAGGTCCTGCTGGCCGGCGCGGACGTGCTCACGATGGGCTGGGGCGACCTGCGCGCGGCGCGTTGGGCGGATGCCTCGATCGTCTTCCAGGGCGCGCTGCACTCGCTCAACCCCGTGCGCCGGGTCGGCGACCAGGTCGCCGAGCCGATCACCCTGCACGAACCGACAGTGGGCGAGGACGAGGTCACCGCCCGGGTGCGCGACCTGCTGGAGCAGGTCGGGCTACCCGAGGGCAGCGCACGCAGGTACCCGCATCAGCTGTCCGGCGGACAGCGGCAGCGGGTGATGATCGCGATGGCGCTGGCCTGCCGCCCGAAGCTGATCATCGCGGACGAGCCGACCACCGCACTGGACGTGATGGTGCAGGCGCAGATCCTCGACCTCCTCGCGCAGCTGGTCCGTGACCTCGACCTAGGCATGGTCCTGATCAGCCACGACCTGTCGGTGCTGGCCGACGTCTGCGACCGGGTGGCGGTGATGTACGCCGGCAGGGTGGTGGAGTTCGGGGCCGCGGACGACGTCTTCGGCGACGCGCTGCACCCCTACGCCCGCGCGCTGTCGCGGGCGTTCCCCCGGATCGGCGATCCGGCCGCCAGGTACGCGCCCGCGGGGCTGGCCGGTGACCCGCCGGACCTGCGCAGCCTGCCGCACGGCTGCTCGTTCGCGCCTCGGTGCCCACTGGCGATCGACCGCTGCCGGGACGCCGAGCCGCCACTGGCGCCGCATGCCACCGGCAGTGACGGCAACCCACGGCTGGCGGCCTGCATCCGGGCAGGGGAGCAGTGGTGAGCGCACGAGAGGCCGAGCCGACCCCGCACTCGACCCCCGGGTCGAGCCCGGCGACAAGCCCAGGGGAAAGGCCGCAGAGCCGCGCGTTCCTCGAGGCGCGCGGGGTCGTGGTGGAGTTCGCAACCCGATCCGGCAGCGTCGCCCGCGCCTTGGACGGGGTCGACCTGGCGGTGGCTCCCGGCGAGATCGTGGCCGTGGTGGGGGAGTCGGGCTCGGGCAAGACCACCCTCGCCCGGACCTTGATGGGCCTGGAGCGGCCGGTCGCCGGCGAGGTCTCGGTCGGCGACCGGCCGATGCCGCGGTCCACGCGGGCGATGCGTACCTTCCGCCGCAAGGTGCAGATGGTGCTCCAGGACGCCTCGGGCTCGCTGAACCCGAGGCAGACGGTCTACGAGTCGGTCGCCGAGGGGATCCGCCTGCACCGGCTCGCCGACGCCCGGAGCGGAACCGCCGAGGCGGACCTGGTCGCGAAGGCCCTCTCGGACGCCGGCCTGCGTCCGCCCCAGCCGCTCTACCTGCGCTACCCGCACGAGCTCTCCGGCGGGCAGCGCCAGCGAGTGCTCATTGCGGGGGCACTCGCCGTGCGACCCGACCTGATCATCGCCGACGAGCCCGTGTCGAGCCTGGACGCCTCGATCCGTGGCGAGCTGCTGGCGCTGCTGCTGCGGCTCCGCGACGAGCTGGGCCTCGGCGTCCTGGTGATCACCCACGACCTGGGCCTGGCCTGGAACATCGCCGACCGGATCGCGGTGATGTATCTCGGCCGAGTCGTGGAGCAGGGCCCCACCGAGCAGGTGCTCGAGCATCCGCGGCACCCGTACACGCAGGCGCTGTTGTCGGTGGTGCCGGAGATCGACCGGCTGGAGCCGCAGGTCCTTCGCGGGGAGATCCCGGACCCCACCCGGATCCCGCCGGGCTGCCGCTTCCACCCCCGCTGCCCGGCTCTGGCGGAAGGGGAGTCCGAGCGCGCCGGCGTCGCGGACGCCTGCCGCGGTGTGCCGCTTCCCGTGCTGCCTGCCGACGACCGGCACGCGGCGGCTTGCCACCTCGATGCCGTTCGGCACGCCCCGGGCACGCCGGCGTCCTGATCCCTCGACAGCGGCTGAGCCTCGGTGCGAGGATCGCGTTACTGACTAGCGAGTCAGGAAAGAGGAGGCGCATGGTGGCGGAGTCCCTCAAGCCGGCGCTCCCGCGCGAGTCGTACGTCGACGCGGGTGCCTGGGACGTCGAGCGCGACGTCGTCCTGCACGGCGAGTGGTTCTGCGTCGGCCGGGCCGAGGACCTCGGGCTGACCGAGCCGTCCCGGATGGCGGTGGTCGACGTGGCCGGTGAGTCGGTACTGGTCACCTGCGACGCGGAGCAGCAGCTGCACGCGGCGTACAACGTCTGCCGGCACCGTGGCTCGCAGCTGCACCCGGTCGACCCGACGCGAACGACGACCCCCGTCACCTTGTCCGCCGGGGCGATCCGCTGCCCCTACCACTCCTGGACCTACGCGCTCGACGGCACGCTCCTCCGGGCCCCGCATGCCGAGATCGACGAGGTCGCCGGGTTCCGGCTTTATCCCGTCGGCGTCGACACCTGGGCCGGGTTCGTGTTCGTCCACCTGACCCCGTCGCGAGCGGCGTCGCTCACCGAGGCGGTCGAGCACCCGGCGCAGGTGCTGGCGAACTACCGGCTCGACGAGCTGGTCACCGGTGCCGTGCTGCGCTACGAGGTGGCGGCCAACTACAAGGTGCTGCTGGAGAACTACAACGAGTGCTACCACTGCGGGCCGGTGCACCCCGAGCTGTGCCGGCTGGTGCCCTCGTTCGGCAGCGGCGGTGGCGACCTGGCCTGGGAGGACGGGGTGCCGCACCGGGAAGGGGCCTGGACGTTCACCACCACCGGCACGAGTGCCCGCCGTCCCCTGCCGGGACTGAGTGCCGCGGAGCGAGAGCGGCACAAGGCCGACCTGGTCTACCCGAACCTGATGCTGTCCGCCTCGGCAGACCACGTGGCCGCCTTCCAGCTGCTGCCCACCGCCGTCGACCGCACCTCGGTGGTGTGCTCACTGCTCTTCGCCCGCGAGGAGCGCACGACTGCGCACTTCGACCCCGCGGACGCTGCCGAGCTGTGGGACCTGGTCAACCGGCAGGACTGGGCGGTCTGCGAGTCGGTGCAGCGAGGCATGTCCTCGCGGGCCTACCGGCAGGGGTGGTTCGCACCGATGGAGGACGAGAGCCTCGACATCCGGCGATGGCTGCTCCCCCGGCTGCGGGCCGCCCGGTGACCACCGAGTCGTTCGACCACGCGGTCGTCGGGCTCGGCGCGCTCGGCAGCGCGACCGCGATGGAGCTGGCCCGGCGTGGCCGCCGCGTGGTCGCACTGGAGCGCTTCGCTCTCGGCCACGCCCGCGGCGCCAGCCACGACACCAGCCGGATCCTGCGGCACAGCTACCACACGCCGCACTACGTCCGGCTCACGCTGGAGGCCTACGCCGACTGGGCCCGTCTCGAGCGGGACAGCGGCGCGTCGCTGGTGACCACGGTCGGGGGGCTGGACCTGTTTCCGCCCGGGGCGGCGATCCGACCGGACGAGTACGTCTCGTCACTGGACACCGTGGGCGTCGGGTACGAACGGCTCGACGAGCAGGAGACGGCTGCCCGGTGGCCGCAGTTCCGGCTGCCGGGGGGGACGATGGCGCTGCACCAGCCGGACGCTGCGATCGTGCCGGCGGCCGCCGGGACCCGGGTGATGCAGCAGCAGGCGCGGCGGCACGGCGCCGAGCTGCGCGAGCGCTCACCGGTGACCGGGTTGCAGGACCACGGCGACCTCGTGCGCGTGCACACCGCCGCAGGGACCCTGGAGGTGGACAGCGTCGTGGTGTGCGCCGACGCGTGGACCAACCAGGTGCTTGCCCCGCTCGGTGTCCGGCTGCCGCTCGAGGTGACGCTGGAGCAGGTGACGTACCTGCGCCCCGAAGAGCCCCATCGGTTCGCCGTCGGGCGACTGCCGCTGTGGATCTGGATGGACGACCCGAGCTACTACGGCTTCCCCTGCTACGGCGAGGCGACGGTCAAGGCGGCGCAGGACTGTGGCGGCCCGAGTGTCGATCCCGACGACCGGACCTCCGAGCCCGACCCGGAGATGGAGCAGCACCTGGTCGAGCACATGAGCCGGATGCTCCCGGGGTCCGGCACTGTGGTCCGCTCGGTGCGCTGCCAGTACACGCTGACACCTGACCGCGACTTCGTGCTCTCCCCGGTGCCCGATCATCCGCGGGTGGTGGTCGGGCTGGGAGCGGCGCACGGGTTCAAGTTCGCTCCGACTCTGGGCCGGCTGCTCGCCGCTCTCGCCCTCGACGAGCAACCGGCGGTGCACCTCTCGGCGTACCGGTTCGACCGTCCCGCCCTCACCCGCCAGGACTACGCGGCGCACTGGCTGGTGTGACCTGGTTCCCGGAGCCGTCGAGGCCGCGGAGCACCGGCAGCGTCGCCACCGCCCCGGCGACGAGGACCATCAGCCCGGCCACCCACCAGAACACCACCTGCACGCCCCACCCCTCGACGGCCGCTCCGGACAGGAGCTGGCCGAGCGGGGGAGCGGCGTAGAACAGCCCCAGCTGCACGCCGTAGACGCGGCCGTGCTGGTGCTCGGGGAACCGGTCTTGCACCAAGGTGTTCAGCAGCGGCTCCATGGGCCCCCAGGCCAGTCCGAGCAGCAAAGCGGGCACCACCATCACCAACGGCGGCGGCAGGAAGGCCAACGGGACGTAGGCCAGCGCCGCGAGCAGCATGCACGAGGTGGCCAGCCGGTGGCGCGAGGTGCGCCGAGCGATCCAGCCGTAGCCAAAGGCGCCGACCATGCCGCCTACCGACATCGCGCTGATCACCAGGCCGAACGCCTCGGGCCGCTGCTCGGCCTGGAAGTGCACCGGGAGCAGCACCGACTCCGTGGGCATGTAGAGCAGCCAGATCACCGCCACGGCGATCGTCAGCAGCCAGACCGGTCGGTCGCGCAGCAGCGCCCCAACGCCGGCTCGAGCGGAGTGCCACGGCGAGGTCTCGACGAGGGCCTGACCGGCCAGGTCCGCGCGGTTGCTCACCCGCATCGCCAGCACCGCGAGGGCGGCCAGCGCGAACGAGGCGAACGCCAGCCACATCGTGGGCACCGAGCCCACCGTGGCGATGCCGATGGCCCCGACCATCGGCCCGACGACCCAGCCACCGGCGAACAGTCCTTCGTGCATCCCGTTCACCTGGTCCCGGGAGACCCCGGTGGCCTGGGCGACCTGGGGGATCAGTGCCTTCCGCGCGGTGTACCCGGCGGGGTCGAACACCGCGCCGGCGACGGCGAGCGCCAGGATGGCGCCGTAGCCGAGCAGGCCGACCCGGTCGAGCACCGGGAACAGCACCACCGACAGTGCGCTGAACGCGTCGGAGGCCACCGAGACCGCCTTGCGGCCGATCCGGTCGACGAGCAGCCCGGCGACGGGTGAGACCACGATGCCCGGCAGCGCGGTGAAGGCCCCGGCCACGCCGGCGGCGACGGCCGAGCCGGTGCGCTCGAGGATCAGCCACGGGATGACCACCATGACCACGGCGTTGGAGACCCCACCGAGGACGTTGGCGGCCTCCAGCAGGACCAGGTCGCGCCGGCCGCGGACCAGGGCCACGGCTCTCATCGCGGCAGCCGTTCCTGCCACTCGCGCCGCGCCACCTGCTCCTCCCCGTCGTAGGCAGCGACGTCGATCGTGACGTCCAGCTCCCCGGCGCTCAGAGTCAGCCGCATCGTGGACCGGACGCGCACGTCGGTGCCCGGCCAGGTGAGCCGGTAGCTGCAGTCGGCGTCGGCGTGCTGAGCGAAGGTGTCACGCTCGACGCTCACCGCTCCGGCGTACTGCTCGACAGCACGCCCGTCGTGCGGAGTCGGGTACTGCGCCCCGTGCCGGACGGCGCAGGTGGTTCTTCGCCGAAGCACGTCGTCGGTCACCGTCCACTCGACCCCCTCCGGGTCCTCCGCCGACGTGTCGGCTCCCGGGGCGAAGGGTGGGTCCGTGGCCTCGCCGTCCCAGACCGGGAGGACCAGCTCGCCGCCGTGCACGGTGAGCTCGAGAGGTTCCGGCGGGGCGACCGTGTTCGGCCAGTCGGCGCCGGCCACGGACAGCCGCAGCGTCTGGCCGGGCGAGAACCGGTAGGCACAGGCGTCCAGGCCGACCTCGAGGTCGTGGGGCGTCCCGGGCTCCAGCGCCTGCGGGGTGCCGTGCAACCCGTCGCGGAACCTCAGGTCCAGGGTCCCGCGGGTGACCAGCGCGGAGGTGCCGTCGGGGAAGACGTCGCAGAGCTTGACGCTCACCGACGCCGACGGCGCCGTCGCGCTGACCCGCAGCCTGGCCACGGGGTGGCCGAGGACCGCCAGCCCCTCCGCCGGCCACTCCCACACCAGCGACCGGGCGTCGTCTGCGCGCTGGTCGCCGGACTGGCCCCAGGGCAGGTGACCCGCGCAGTCGATCCACGCGGTAGTGCCGACGTCGGGCTCGACCACGAGGGCGCGCGGACCCTCCAGCGACCGGCTCTGTGGCGAGGTCGTGGTGTCCCCGGTCCAGAACCCGGTGTGCAGGTCGAGGTCCGGCCGCGGCACGGTGGTCTGGCGGACGAAGACGTCGACGCGGTCCCGGTGGCCGGCGCCGCCCCGACGCAGCCAGGTGTCGAACCAGGCCGCCATCTCGGCGTCGAGGTCGATCCGCGGGCCGGGCATCGCCGTAGCCGGGTCGGCGTGCGCCCACGGCCCGGCGAGCAGCCGGTGCGGGACCCCGGCATCGGCGAGCGCGGTGACGGTCCGGAAGGTGTTGTTCCGGTAGCCGTCGGCCCAGCCCCCGACCAGCATGACCGCTGCCTGGATGCGCTCGTAGCCGGTGCCGTCGCCCCGGCGCACCGACCCGTGCCGCCAGTACTCCCCGTCCCGGTCCTCCCGCAGCCAGGTGAGCACCCACGGCTCCTGCGTCCGCAGCCGGCGAAGCCACTCCTCGCGCCAGCCCTCGCCGTACACCGCCGGCACGGGGGGCAGCATCGTCAACGGCGTCATGTAGTGGCAGTAGTCGACGAGGTCGAGCCACTTGAGCGCCCCGCCGCGGTAGTGCACGTCGTCGGTCCAGCGGTCGTCGCTGGCATAGATCGCGCAGACCGCCTTCAGCGCCGGCGGTCGCTCGCAGGCGACCTGCAGCGCGTTGAAGCCGGAGTACGACGTACCGAACATCCCGACCGCGCCGCTGCACCAC
This sequence comes from uncultured Nocardioidaceae bacterium, assembly GCA_902805855.1. Classification (GTDB taxonomy): domain Bacteria; phylum Actinomycetota; class Actinomycetes; order Propionibacteriales; family Nocardioidaceae; genus Nocardioides_C. Next base: position 1,869 of record CADCUJ010000056.1, on the reverse strand, counting down.
GGCTGGCCGGCGAGCCAGGCGATCACCTCGGCTACGTCGCCCTGCTCGACCGGGGGGTACTCGTCGTGGGCGTCGCCGCCGCTCGATCCGGTGCCGCGAAGGTCCAGCCTGCAGACGGCGTAGCGGTACCGGTCGCGCATCTTCTGGTAGGTGGCGGCGTAGGAGGAGGTCAGGTCGTCCTTGCGGTAGGGCAGCGCCTCGAGCAGGCACGGCTGCGGGTCCGTGGATTCGGGCAGCCAGAGCGTGGCGGCCAGCTCGACGCCGTCCCGCATGCGGATGCGGACCTCCTCGGTCCCGGCAGCACCTGGCATGGTCCTCATCCGACCAGCAGCAGGTGAGCCTTGTCGAGCAGATTGTGGTGTGATGCTGACTCATGAGTCAGGGAAACGTCCCGGTGGTCTGGTCACCGCTCACCCGCGGCCACAACCCGCGCAACGAGGTGTGGGTCGGCAAGCCCATGCCCAGCCTCGAGCTTGCGGCCCGGGTGGACGCGATCCTCGGCGCGTTGCCCGGTCACCACGTCGTCGAGGCGACGGCGTCACCCGACGCACTGCTCGGCCGGGTCCACGACGCTGCCCTGCTCCGTTTTCTCGAGACCGCGGCGCAGCGCTGGCAGGCGGGGGAGTACGTCGAGGAGATCGGCCAGGACCGCGTGGTCGCCTACCTGTTCCCCACGGCGGCCATGGCGGCCGGGCTGCCGCTCTCGGTCCCCGCGAGGGTGCACGCCGAGGCGGGAACCTTCGCCTACGACACGATGACCGTGGTCGGGCCGGGCACCTGGGAGGCGGCCCGGGCAGCCGCCGCATGCGCGGTCACGGCTGCTGATCTCGTGGCCGCCGGCGCGCCGCTCGCCTACGCGCTGTGCCGCCCGCCGGGTCACCACGCGACACCGTCGGGCTTCGGCGGCTCCTGCTACCTCAACAGCGCAGCCGCGGCCGTGCTGGCGCTGCAGGACGCCGGCCACGCGCGGGTCGCCGTCGTGGACGTCGACGCGCACCAGGGCAACGGCACTGCGGCGATCTTCTACACCCGGGGCGACGTCCTCTACGGGTCGGTGCACGTGGACCCCGCCGCTGGCTGGTTCCCGCACTACGTGGGTCACGCCGCCGAGACCGGCACCGGTGAGGGGGTGGGCGCGACCCGCAACCTGCCGGTGCCGGTGGGCACCGGTGACGGACCGTGGCTGGAGGCGGTCGCCGACCTCGCGCGCTGGGCGGTGGCCGGCGGCTGCTCGGCGCTGGTGGTCTCCCTCGGCGTGGACGCCGCTGTCGACGACCCGGAGAGTCCGCTGCGGGTGACTCATGACGGATACCGGCAGGCCGGGGTGCTCCTCCGGGAGAGCGGGCTCCCAGCCGTCGTGGTGCAGGAGGGCGGGTACCACCTGCCGACGCTCGGCTCGCTGGTGGCGTCGTACCTCGACGGCCATTCGGGCGGCTGAGACCCGGTCACCGGCTGGGCAGCGGCCCGACCGGTTCCGTGGCGAGGAACTCCTCGACGTAGGCCCGCCCCACCAACTCGACGAACTGCGCCACCGCGTCCTCGCTGGGCGCGAACGGGCCGGGCGCGAAGTGCGGGGTGGCCAGCCCTCGCTGCACCGACTCGCAGGCGCGCCAGTCCTGGCGGTTGGTGATGTCCCAGAACTCCACGGCTGCCGCCGCGTCGGGAGCCGAGCCGTCGGCCGGGTCGGCCACCAGCCACGAGCACTCCACCCAGGTGCGGTCCGGGGCGAGCGGCACCAGCCGGTGCGCCATCACGTAGTCCGGGTGCGGTGAGACCAGGAGGTTGGGCAGCAGGTGCAGATACTCGACCGTCGTCGGATCCACCCCCGGCAGCGGGATGGAGGCAAGCGATCCGTCCAGGGACATCGAC
>CADCUJ010000055.1 GCA_902805855.1 uncultured Nocardioidaceae bacterium | reverse complement strand
AGCGTCGTCAGGACGCCCGCCGTGGCGCCCGACATCTCGAGCGTGATGATCAGCTCACCGAGCACCGGGCCCACGCTGACCGCGGCTGGCCGCAGGTTGAACGCCAGTACGACGATGCCGAGTACGACGAGGGCCTTCTGTGCGCGCGTCTCGACCACGACATCGGGCTGGGTCACCCCGCCATGGTGCCGGTCGCGGCGTGGGCGACAAAATCGACGAACGCGACACCGGCGTCTGCGAGGATGCCGTCGTGCTGAGCATCGACGCCGCCGAACGGCGGGCCCGGCTCGCCCGTCGGCACCGGCTGCATCCCGACGCTCGTGCGGCGGACGTCGAGTCCGCGACGGCGGCGATGGTCTGCCTGCATGCCACCGACCCCGCGACGGTCTACATGTCCGCGTGGGCACGGGTCGACGGCATGACCGTCCAGGACCTCGAGCAGGCGTTGTACGTCGACCGGAGTCTCGTCAAGCACCTGGCGATGCGACGCACGCTGTTCGTCTTCCCGCGGGAGGCGCTTCCCGTCGTGCAGGCGGCGGCCAGTGACCGGGTGGCTGCGGCCGAGAGCCGTCGCCTGGTCCGGGACGTGGAGAAGGCCGGACTCTTCACCGAGGGCGACCGCTGGCTCCGCCAGGCCGGCGATGCGGTGCTCACCGCCCTGGCGGACGGACGGGAGGCGTCCGCCTCGCAGCTGCGCAAGGAGATTGCCCTGCTGCAAGGAGCGACGACCTACGGCGTAGGGAAGTCTTGGGGTGGGCAGGTGCCGGTCGGCCCCCGGGTGCTGACGGTGCTCTCCGCCGGCGGCCGGGTCGTCCGCGCCACCAACGAGGCCGGGTGGGCGGTGTCTCGGCCGCGGTGGGCGACGTTCGCCTCCTGGCTCGGCCACGAGATCGCGCGGGTCGAGGAGAGGCAGGCGCGGGCGCGCCTGGTCCACGACTGGCTGCGAGCGTTCGGACCCGGCACCGCCCAGGACATCAAGTGGTGGCTCGGGTCGACCGTGGCCGCGGTCCGCACGGCCCTGGCCGACCTGGACGCGGTGGTCGTCGACCTCGACGGCCGGCCGGGCTACCTGCTGCCCGACGACCTCGAGCGCACCGAGCCGGTCGAGCCGTGGGCGGCACTGCTGCCCGGTCTCGACCCGACCACCATGGGCTGGGTCGAGCGCGGGTGGTACCTCGGGGGGCACAAGAGCGAGGTGTTCGACAGCAACGGGAACGCTGGTCCGACAGTTTGGTGGGACGGCCGGATCGTCGGAGGCTGGCACCAGGACCCGGCGGGCGAGGTGGTCCTCGACCTGCTCGAGGACGTCGGGGCCGAGGCGACGGGTGCCCTCGAGCTCGAGTCGCAGCGGCTCACCGGCTGGCTGGCCGGGGCCAAGGTGCCCCCGCGGTTCCCCTCGCCGCTGTCCAAACGGCTGCGGGTGGGCGGCGGCTGATCCCCCTAGGGTGGCGGGGTGCGCGAACAGCCTGAGCAACAGGCCCCTCCGGTGCAGCGGGTCAGGGTGCGGTACGCGAAGCGGGGGCGGCTCCGGTTCACCAGCCACCGCGACTTCGCCCGGGCGTTCGAGCGGGCCGTCGTGCGCGCACGCATCCCGATGGCCTACTCCTCGGGCTTCAACCCGCACCCCCGCATCTCCTACGCAGGGGCCAGTCCCACCGGAGCTGCGAGCGAGGCCGAGTACCTCGAGCTGGCCCTGGCTCGCGAGGTCGACCCGGTCGAAATCGTCGAGGCCTTGGGGGAGGCGCTTCCCAGTGGACTCGACGTGCTCGAGGCCGCAGTGAGCCCCGGCGGCTCGCTCGCGGACCGGCTGACAGCAAGTCGCTGGCGGGTGACCCTGGCCGACGTACCCCCCGACTCAGCGAAGTCAGCAGTCGCTCGCTTCCTCGGAACCGAGACGGTCCAGGTCGAGCGGATGACCAAGAAGGGCGTCCGGCGCTTCGACTGCCGAGCCGCCGTGGTGTCGCTCACAGCGCGGGCTTCGACCGATGGGACCGCGGAGTGTGCGATACTTGAGTTGGTCTTACGTCACGAAACCCCGTCCGTGAGACCCGACGACATCCTCGCCGGGCTTTGTGAAGTCGCGGGGCTCGAGCCGGGAGCGGCTCCCTTGCAGGAGCGCCTGGCCCAGGGTCCCCTCGATGAGCAGACCGGCACGTTGGGGGATCCGTTGTCGCTCGACCGCGACGCGGTGTGAGCCGCTGGTGACAGCAGCGGAGGAACGCACCCGCCGACCGCGGAAGTGACAGCGTGAGCCACCGACGACGCAGCAGACGGAGGGTGTCGCCGCCGCTCCGCGCCTCGGCCGGAGCGCCGACCGCAAGCTTTGCGTCGGCCGGTTCGCCGCCCGACGACCGACACGCCCGCCGACTAGCCCGTTCCCTGGAACCGGCCGGCGAGGCATAGGAGAGCAGATGCTCGACGCAGACGATCCCACCAGCGCCGACCAGGCCGACCAGGCCGCCCAGGCCCAGGCCTCGACTCCGGAGCCGACGGCCGCTACCGATCCGGCCGCGACCGATCCCGAGGCGACGGCCTCCGCGGAGCCGGCGTCCTCGGCCGAGAAGCCCCCGGCCAAGAAGTCGGCGGCGAAGAAGACCACCACCAAGAAGACCACCACCAAGAAGGCCGCCGCGAAGAAGACCGCGACGAAGACGTCGGCCGAGAAGTCCACCGCGAGCAAGTCGACGGCGAAGAAGGCAGCGACGGGGACCAAGTCCACCGCCAAGCGGGCCTCGAAGAAGTCGGCGCCGACGGCTCCGGCCGAGACCGTCGAGGAGCCGGTCGGGGAGAGCGCCGAGGCCGAGGTGGCAGCAGCGGGTACGTCAACGACGCCTCCGGCCGGCGCCGACGAATCTGTCGCTGCACCGACCGTCGTGTTCCAGCCGCCGCAGCCGACCAAGCGATCGGCCGCCAAGAAGCCAGTAGCCGACCGTGCAGCCGAGCCGGAGACGGACACGTCCGCCGCCGAAGGGGCCACGGCGAGCGAGGTGGCGACCGGGGCCGACCGAGCGGGAGGACCAGGAGAACAAGGCACGGACAAGGGCTCCGACGGCGCGGATACCGAAGCCGAGTCCGGCAACCGGCGTCGTCGCCGCCGAGGCGGCCGCCGTCGGCGCAAGCCCGAGGACGAGGAGACGGGGGGAGGCGGCGAGGCCCAGGCTGCCACCGAGGCCGCCCCCGAGCCGAAGAAGGCCAGCGACGCCGACAGCAGCACCGACAGCGACTCCGAGGCCGCCGGCAGCCGACGTCGTCGACGTCGGCGGCGCAGTGGCGACGACTCCGAGGCGGCCGAGGAGCCAGCCAAGACGTCTTCTCGCTCGCGCAAGTCGCGCAGCCCGGAGGACGAGATCACCGGCCTGACCGGCTCGACCAGGCTCGAGGCGAAGAAGCAGCGGCGGCGCGAGGGGCGTGAGGCGGGTAGGCGCCGCGCACCGATCGTCAGCGAGGCGGAGTTCTTGGCCCGTCGCGAGGCGGTGGACCGGGTCATGGTGATCCGCCAGAAGGACGACCTGACGCAGATCGCCGTACTCGAGGACAACGTGCTCGTCGAGCACTACGTGGCTCGCGAGTCGCAGACCTCGTTGATCGGCAACGTCTACCTGGGACGTGTGCAGAACGTGCTGCCCTCGATGGAGGCCGCCTTCATCGACATCGGCAAGGGCCGCAACGCAGTCCTCTACGCCGGTGAGGTCAACTGGGACGCGCTGGGGGCGAAGAACGGCCAGCCCCGCAAGATCGAGTCGGTGCTGAAGTCGGGGCAGTCGGTGCTCGTCCAGGTCACCAAGGACCCGGTCGGCCACAAGGGCGCGCGGCTGACCAGCCAGATCAGCCTCCCCGGTCGGTTCCTGGTCTACGTGCCCGACGGCACCACCAGCGGGATCTCCCGCAAGCTGCCCGACACCGAGCGCAACCGGCTCAAGACGCTGCTGAAGGAGATCGTCCCGGAATCGGCCGGAGTGATCGTCCGCACCGCCGCCGAGGGGACCAGCGAGGAGGAGCTGACCCGCGACGTGGAACGGCTCACCGCGCGCTGGGAGGACATCTCCGGCAAGACGTCCAGCGGCAAGGCGCCACAGCTGCTCTACGCCGAGGCGGACCTGACCCTGAAGGTGGTCCGGGACCTGTTCACCGAGGACTTCGCCAAGCTGGTGGTCTCCGGCCCGGACGCGTGGGAGATCGTCGAGGGGTACGTGCGCCACGTCGCCCCCGACCTCACCGACCGGCTGGAGCGCTACGACGGCGACTCAGGCACCGGGGGGACCGACGGCGGCAAGGACGTGTTCGCGGCCTACCGGATAGACGAGCAGATCGCCAAGGGGCTCGACCGCAAGGTCTGGCTGCCTTCGGGTGGCTCGCTGGTCATCGATCGCACCGAGGCGATGACCGTGGTCGACGTGAACACCGGGAAGTTCACCGGATCCGGCGGCAATCTCGAGGAGACGGTCACCCGCAACAACCTCGAGGCGGCCGAGGAGATGGTGCGCCAGCTCCGCCTGCGTGATATCGGCGGCATCGTCGTCGTGGACTTCATCGACATGGTGCTCGAGAGCAACCGTGACCTGGTCCTGAGGCGACTCGTCGAGTGCCTGGGACGCGACCGGACCCGGCACCAGGTGGCGGAGGTCACCTCGCTCGGCCTGGTCCAGATGACCCGCAAGCGCATCGGCACCGGGCTGCTGGAGGCCTTCAGCGAGACCTGCGAGCACTGCCAGGGACGCGGACTGCTGGTCCACCACGAGCCCGTCGAGCCGCGGAAGGGCGACGACGACGGCGGTAACCGTCGCGGCGGACGCTCCCGAGGCCGGCGCAGTGACTCCCCGAGCAGCCGCCCGACTCCCATGCCTCCCACGCCGAAGGACGTGGCCGCGATCGCAAGGCCGGAGAACGCCGACCGCCCGCCGGTGGACGAGACAGCCGCCTCGGCCGTGCCTGCCGCCCAGCACGAGGCCGACCAGCCAGAGCTCGACCAGACGGACGCGGTACAGCCAGAAAGCCCGCCGACGGCTGAGTCCGGACCGGACCTCCCCGAGCCAGGCACGGCGACCGGTCTCCCGCAGGCAGATCCTGACGAGCCGGACACGGTCGTGGCGGGCACCGAGCGCCCCGGGCGGACACAGCCGGGGCGTCCGCGCAAGCGCTCGGCCCGGCGCGCCCAGGGTCCGGCGTCGACCACTGGCACTGAGTTGCCGAGCCGTCTGCCCGTCGAGGCGGAGACAGTCCGCAATGGCAACGGTGACTCCCCGACTCCGGCCGACGGTGCGGCACCGGTCACCGCACCGTCCGCGGCAAGCGTGCCCGACGTAGACCCGGCGCCCCGGGTGGTGACCTCGGTCCGTCGCCGGGGTGCCGCCAGCCGCCCGGCAGGCCCGCCGGTCGGGGCGGGAGCACAGTCCGCCACCGACCAGGGGGGTGGCCCCGACGGCAGCTCGGTCAGCACCTCACACGTCCCGGTCAAGCGCAAGGGGTCCCGCAGGCGCTGACCCCGGACATCGAGGCGGCGACCACCGAGGAGGTTAAGAACGACTGACCGGGTACAGGGACTACGGGTGGACAGGGCCCGGTTCCACGGTCACGCGGCCCCCGGCAGACCGTTGGTCCGGCGCGGCCCTCCCGCCCAGCGAGCCTGTGGCCCGACTACTCCCCCCGGGTCGGGCCACAGGCCATGGGGGCCCGAACGCCCATGCAGCTGTGTCTGCGGATGGCTACGCCACTCGGTCCGAGCACGCGAGCGGTTTTGACCCGGCCTGACCAGGTCCGTAGAATCCTCGTTTGGCGTGCCGAACGCCCGGGAAGCGCGGTGCGCGGCCGGGTAGGTGCCCTACGGCCGCCCAGGGCTCACCGGTCACCAACTGACGGAGCCGACGACAGCTAGACGATGAAAGCGAGTCTGCGGTGTACGCGATCGTGCGCAGTGGCGGCCAGCAGAAGAAGGTCGCGATCGGCGACGTCATCGAGATCGACAAGGTCGGTTCCGCAGTGGGCGAGACGGTGACGCTTCCCGCGGTGCTGCTGGTCGA
>CADCUJ010000054.1 GCA_902805855.1 uncultured Nocardioidaceae bacterium | reverse complement strand
GGTTCCGCAGCGGCGACCTGGCTCGCCGTGACAAGGACGGCTATTACTACATCGTCGACCGTGCCAAGGACATGATCATCCGCGGAGGCTTCAACGTCTATCCGCGGGAGATCGAAGAGGTGCTGATGTCGCACGAGGCGGTCTCTCTCGCGGCCGTCCTCGGTGTCCCGCACAAGTCGCACGGTGAGGAGATCAAGGCGTTCGTGATCAAGAACGAGGGCGCCGAGATCACCGAGGACGAGCTGATCACGTGGTGCAAGCAGCAGATGGCCTCCTACAAGTACCCACGCGTCGTCGAGTTCAGCGAGAGCCTCCCGATGACCGCCACGGGCAAGATCATCAAGCGCGAGCTCGCCTGACCGGCTCGGCGATCCGGTCCACGCCGTCGGACCACCGGTAGGCGGACACGCCGAGGCTGAGCCGACACGACCCCGTCAGCGGCGAGTGCCAAGGAGGAACCTGATCTGGGCTGCGACCTCGCGGGGCTCGTCGACCCAGATCCCGACCCGGCTGACCGTGACGTCCCCCTTCGAGGTGGACACGATTGTCAGCCCCGTCAGGATCATCTCGAGGTTGGTGCGGCTGCTGATGCCGACCAGCGCCAGCCCCTCGTCGAAGTGCAGTGATCGGATCACACCGGGCAGCTCGTGCTCGACCGGCCGAGTCGCCTCCACGGAACCGAGCGGCAGGACGAGCCAGGTTCGGGCGCCGTTGCGAACGTGCAGCTCGGCGTCGGTCACCAGGTGCGGTCGCATGCGGTAGGACGCCAGCAGCCCCAGCATCCAGACGACCCCCCAGATCCCGAGCACGAGCAGCGGTGCCCGGAGGGCGTGCGCCCAAGACTGGTCGAGGTGCCGCAACACCACCTCGATGACGATCACCTCCACCGCTCCGCCGAGGATCCACACCCATAGCATCGGGGCGACGAGGCGCGAGTAGCCGATCGGCTCGGCGCCGCGGGGAACGTCGGGCCGGCGCACGAGCCACCGGACGATCGAGCGGTAGAGCGACAGTTCGTAGAGGAGGGCGTCCCGTGAGAGCCCTGGCAGCCGTCGCAGCACAGTCACGACGTCTCCTCCATCAGTCGGACGAACGTGGCGATGGTTTCGTCGAGGGTGACTGCGAACCCATCGAGTTGCTCGTCGGGCAGGTGCCCGAAGAGCCTGCGTGCGAGCTCGTCGTGGCTGTCGATGAGTGAGCGGATGACGGCCTCGCCCTTCGCCGTCGGCGTCACCAGGGTGGCGCGACGGTCGGTCGGGTGGGGCTCGCGGCTCACGTGCCCGGAGCCCACCAGTCCGTCCAACAGCCCGGTCACATTGCGAGCCGACACGTCGAGGGCGGCCGCCAATGACTGTTGAGTGCTCGGCCCCGCCTCGCCGAGGATCCAGAGCAGGTGGGTGCGAGAGGTGGTGAGGCCGGACTCGCGCTCGAACCGGGCAAGGTCGCTCGCGACCAAGGTGGCCAGATGGAGCACCTTGTCGAGCAATGTGGTGAGCCTGGCCATATAGTGATGATACTTCATGGTGAAGTAGCATCACTACTACCATCGTCACGGTCACCCCACCTGCAGCGAGAGCGATTGACAGCCAGGTTTCGTCCCCAGGGGTCTGGACGGCGACGCTGTCCACGGGTTCGATTCCGTGGTCGAGAAGAGTCACCACGAAGCCCTAGCGTGACTGCCATGAGCTTGACGACCACCAGCGGCGGCTCCAGCACCGGGCGGCGACACCCGATCGCCCGGCTCGTGACGGGGCTCGGCGAGGCGCTGGACCGGGTGGCGCAGACGCCGGCATGGTCGATGACGCCGCAGGAGCAGCGGACCGCGCTGGTGGAGCTGGCCGTGCTGGAGGCGCGCCTGGTCGAGCTACGGATGCGAGTGCTTGCCGCCGGTGACGGCGCGGCCATCGGCACCGTCAGCGGGGCGTCCTCGACCGGGGCGTGGGTGGCGCACACCACCCGGGTCACCCGCCCGGCCGCCCAGGCCGAGGTGCGGCTGGCGGCTGCGCTGAACGGGCCCTTCGAGGCGACTCGGGTCGCGTTGGCCGCCGGCGGGGTGAACGCTGAGCAGGCGCGGGTGGTCGTCCAGGCCGTGGAGGCGCTGCCGGTGACGACGGCCGAGGGCGAGCGGCGGCGTGCGGAGCTGCATCTGATCGCCGCCGCGCAGGAGCACGACGCCAAGGAGCTGCGAGTGCTCGGCAGGCGGGTGTTCGAGGTGATCGACCCGGATGCGGCCGAGGCCGAGGAGGGCCGCAGGCTCGCGGCGGAGGAGCGCGACGCGGCGCGCAGGACCTACCTGAAGCTGTTCGACAGCGGTGACGGCACGGTGGTCGGCCGGTTCAGGCTCTCGGTGCTGCACGCGGCGATGCTGACCAAGATGCTGCACGCCATCGCTTCCCCCAAGCGCACCCGCGGCGCCGACGAGGACCAGCGCAGCGGTGCCGCCGCCGCCAGGCCGGCGCACCCCGACCGGATGGGCGCGGCGTTCGGTGAGCTGATCGAGCGGTTTCCCGCGGACCGACTCCCCCGGGCCGGCGGGATCAGCGCCACGGTGGTGGCCACGACGACCGTGGAGCGGCTCGTCTCCGGCATCGGCGCGGTGGGGCTGGACACCGGTCACCAGATCTCGGCGGGCCAGGCCCGCCGACTGGCGTGCGAGGCGGGGATCATCCCTGCCGTGCTCGGTGGCGCCTCGCAGGTGCTCGACCTCGGCCGCAGGCGCCGCTTCCACACCGAGCCGCAGCGGGTGGCAATGGGCGTGCGCGACGGCGGCTGCACCGCAGAGGGCTGCGACCGGCCACCGGGCTGGTGCCATGCCCACCACGAGACACCGTGGTCACAGGGTGGCGGCACCAGCATCGAGAAGGGCCGGCTGCTCTGCTCGTGGCACCACACCAGGGCGCACGACCCGGCCTATGACATGACTCGCCTCTCCGACGGCAGGGTCCGCTTCCACCGACGCACCTGACATCGAGCCGCCTAGACTGGACGAGCCGTGTCGTACCCGCAGCAGAAGGAGCCCTCAGTGGCCCGTGTCGTCGTCGACGTCATGCCCAAGCCGGAGATCCTGGATCCGCAGGGCAAGGCGGTGCAGGGTGCACTGCCACGCCTCGGGTTCGAGGGGATCACCGACGTGCGGCAGGGCAAGAGGTTCGAGCTGGAGCTCGAGGGCGAGCTCACCTCGGACCGGCTCGAACAGGTCCACGCCATCGCCGAGACCTTGCTGTCGAACCCGGTCATCGAGGACTTCGTGGTCTCGCCCGGATCGACGACCGGATCGACGACCGGATCGATGACCGGATCGACGACCGGATCGAGGAGCGAGGTGCCCAGATGAGGATCGGCGTGGTCACCTTCCCGGGCTCCCTCGACGACGTGGACGCCCAGCGTGCGGTCACCTATGCCGGTGCGGAGCCCGTGGCCCTGTGGCACCGCGACCACGACCTGCGCGGAGTGGACGCGGTCGTTCTGCCGGGCGGCTTCTCCTACGGGGACTACCTGCGCGCCGGGGCGATCTCCCGCTTCTCGCCGGTGATGACCGAGGTGGTCGACGCCGCCGAGAAGGGGATGCCCGTGCTCGGCATCTGCAACGGCTTCCAGATCCTCTGTGAGTCGCACCTGCTGCCGGGCGCGCTCATCCGCAACGACCACCGTAGGTTCGCCTGTCTCGACCAGCGCCTGCGGATCGAGAACAACGAGACGGCGTGGACCAACGAGTACGACCCGGGCGTCGAGGTCACCATCGTGCTGAAGAACGGCGAGGGCGGCTACATCGCCGACGAGGCGACTCTGGACATGCTGGAGGCGGAAGGACGTGTGGTGGCCCGATACCTCGGTGAGAACCCGAACGGATCGCTGCGGGCGATCGCCGGGGTCAGCAACGCTCGGGGGAACGTGGTCGGGCTGATGCCACACCCGGAGCACGCGATCGACAGGCTCTGCGGGCCGGGCACCGACGGCCTCGGCTTCTTCGGGTCGGCCGTCAAGGCGCTCGCGAACGCCTAGGCACGACCGGCCGGGGTCGACCGGACCGAGTCGGACGCGGCTGCGGAGGCCCGGGCGACCACCCACTCCAGCGGCCCTCTCAGCCCGCGCAGCCGGAAGAGGGCGCCGACGCAGAGCACGAATGCGACATGGCGCAGGTACGTCTGCACGTCGTCCTCGGGCCAGATCCCAGGAGTGCGCATGATCACGTGGACGGTGTAGAGCGTCAGCGTCATGGCGCCGGCCCCGAAAACCACGGCGACCACCCGCGGGGCCGCCCGGGCCACCAGGAGGCACAGCGCGATCACGACCATCGCGCTGCCGATGGTGTGCGCCAGGTCGAAGGGAGTCCCCGAGTGCGGGGCGCGAACGACCAGCCACCACCAGCTTCCGGTGGGCGTGGCCCCGGCGAGACCGAAGGTGAGGTTGTCCGTGATCGAGCCCACGTCCCGCGGCCCGTCGTAGGTGCCGTTCAACGTTGTCAGCACCCCGGGCCGGGCGAGGAGAACGCCGGAGAGGTACCAGCTTGCGGACGCGAGCAGTGCTCCGGGCACCAGGAGTGCGGCCCAGGCGCGTGGCGCGGCGAAGTCGAGGCGTCCGATCGCCATGCCGACCAGGAGATAGGCCAGCCATGGCACCACCGGGTAGTAGCCGGTGAAGGTCAGCTCGGTCACCAGCTGCCAGGGGTGGGACAGCGAGTCCGGTTGTGGGTTCGCGTACGACGGTGCTGGTAGCTGGGGCCGCAGCAGATGGGAGATGACGGGTACCACGAGCAGCCACCCGCCGGCGAGAAGGATCAGCGGGCGGATCCGTAGCCGCAGGAACGGGATGCCGAGCAGGAACAGCAGTCCGTAGTAGACGAGGATCACCGCGATCCCGGTCTGGAGGCCGCCGAGCACCAGGCCGATGCCGGCCACGATGAGGGCTCGGACGACGAGGCCGCCGGCCAGCGCCTGACGCTCTGCATCGGGCAGGGGACGGGCGCCACCGGTCATCAGCGAGAGGCTGACTCCGGCCAGGACGGCGAAGAGCGCGGATGCGCGTCCCCCGGCGACCTGTTGGACGACGGTGACCCCGTCCGGGCCGACTGGGACCAGGGCGTGGGTGGCGATCATCCCGAGCAGTGCCAGGCACCGCGCCATGTCGAGGCCGACGACTCGACCCGGCGAGACGATCTGCTTCACGCCGACGATCCTGCCAGCCGGTCTGGTCGCTCACACGCGAGAGCCGCCAGGGTCCTCACCGAAATGAGGATGCCCTGGCGGCTGGCACGGCCGGCGGCCGTGCGGACTCAGCGCATCAGGTCGAGCTGGTCGATCCGTACCCGGCGCCGCCGGAGCCGGTGGACCCGTAGCCCGAGCCCGGCTCGAAGGCCTGGGTGGAGCCGCCAGAGGTGGAGCCAGAGGTCGAGCCCTCCATCTGCTGCTGGCGCTCCTGTCCTTCCTGCTGGGCGCGGTCGCGACCGGCCTGGAAGTCGGCGCGCATCTTCTCCTTGTTCTCCTGCCCGGCGCGGTAGCCGTCCTCCAGCATCCGCTGGGCGACGGGCCTGCCGCCCAGCCCGAAGGCAAGTGCCAGTGCCAGGGCCAGGGCGCCCATGGTGGCAGCGAAGGCGATCCGCACGATCTCCGGAGCGATCTGCAGCTGCTCGAGGATCATGAACAGCGCGATCACCATGATCAGCGCAGGCAGCACCGAGGCCACGATCTTGCCGGTCGGGGTGTCCCCCATGAACCGGGCGACCGCACCGGCGATCGCGCCGGCGACGAGGGCCGCAACGATGAAGATGATGACGGCCACGATCACGTTCGGCAGGTAGGCGAGCACCTGAGCCATGAAGCTGGTCAGCGCCGGGATCTGCAGCGCGCTGATCGCCGGGATCAGGAAGAAGATGAAGACCAGCCAGAAGATGACCTTGGCGATGGCTGCCGACGGGCTGGCGTTCGAGCTCACCCGGTCGACGTACTTCTTGGCGTCGGACTCGTGGAGCCGCCGGTCGACACCGACTCGCTGCAAGATCTTGCCAACGATCGCCGCCACGATCCGGGCAACGATGTAGCCGATGAGCAAGATGACCAAGAAGGCCAACAGTCGGGGGATGAACTCGAAGAACGTGTCGGTGGCGTTCTGGAAACTGTCGCCGATGTCCATACGTTGTCTCTTTCTGAGTGGGGAACGAGCGCGAAGGCGCCCTTTACCCTACGTGTGCGTAGCCACACGCCCGGTCTGCGAAACGCGGCGAAAACGGACCATCGCCGGCCAGGTGGCGGCTAGGTGGCGGCCAGATGCCGGTCAGGTGCCGGTTCAGCGCAGGACTACTCGGATGACCTTGTCGTCGCCGGGGTTGGGACCGCTCGGGTTGCGGCCGTCCCGGTTGCTGGTGGTGATCCACAGCGAGTTGTCCGGCGCCTTCTGCACCGTGCGGATCCGTCCGAAGCGCTCGTGGAAGTGCCGCACCTTGCGACCCTTGCCCGGGGCCGCCAGGTCGACCGACCACAGTGCCTGTCCGCGCAGCGCACCCACCCACGCGCGACCGCCGAGCACCGCCACGCCACTCGGGGAGCACACCTCGTTGCGCCAGGACACCAGCGGGTCACGGTGTCCACCGGCCCCGTCGCCGCCCTCGGACCCGGCCGAGCCGTCCCAGCCGTAGTCGCCGCCGCGCACGATCCTGTTGAGCTCGTCGAGGTTGCTGGAGCCGAACTCGGTGGCCCACAGCTGACCGCCGCTGTCGAGGGCAAGGCCTTCGACGTTGCGGTGGCCGTAGGACCACACCAGGTTGCCGAAGGGGTTGTCCGGCGGCGCGCCGCCATCTGGGGTCATTCGAAGCACCTTGCCCTCGGGAACGCTCGTGTCCCGGGCGCGACTCGGCTCGCCGGCGTCGCCGGTGCTGGCGAACAGCATCCCGTCGGGTGCGAACAGCAACCGGCCGCCGTGGTGGCTCGATGCGGTGCGGATCCCGATGACCAGTGGTTCCGGCGTGCCGAGCCGGTCCTCGGCGTAGGTGAAGCGCACGATCCGGTCGTCGTCGGGCGTGGAGAGGTAGGCGTAGACCAGCCGGTCCGTGGCGAATGCGGGCGAGAGCGCGAGGCCGAGAAGGCCGCCCTCACCAGGGTTGCCCCCGCGCACACCGGGCACCTCGCCGACCAGCCGCTTGCCGCCGCTGGCGCGCACCCGGTAGATCCGTGAGGTGTCGCGCTCGCCGACCAGGGCGCCGCCCTGGGGCAAGAAGGCCAGCCCCCACGGCACCTGGAGGTCGCTGGCGAGCACCCGGTCGACGCGAGGTGCCGCGCTGGCTGCCGAGGTGAGTGCGCCGGCCACTGGAGCCACCAGGCCGCCTGCGGTCACCGCCGCGCCGGCCTTGAGGAACGTACGTCGGTGCATCTGCCGAGCCTCCCAAGTCAGTGCAGACGAACAGCCCAACGAGCGGGCCGAGAGGTTCCAGCCTGCCATGCGCACGAGAACCGGTCAGCAGTTCGCTGTAGGTTTCCGGGGTATCCGGACCCGACCTGGAAGCGCTGACAGGTGACCGAACCACGCCCCACCCTCGACACGGTTGCGACCGCATCGAACGAGCCCGAGCTCGCGCAGCCGTGGGCCGAGCTGGGCCTGAAGCCGGACGAGTACGCGAACGTCCGCGAGATCCTCGGCCGACGGCCCACCAGCTCTGAGCTGGCGATGTACTCGGTGATGTGGAGCGAGCACTGCTCGTACAAGTCCAGCAAGGTGCACCTGCGACAGTTCGGCGAGGGCGTCACCGAGGAGATGCGGCGATCGTTGATGGTGGGGATGGGCGAGAACGCCGGCGTGGTCGACATCGGCGACGGCTACGCCGTGACGTTCAAGGTCGAGTCGCACAACCACCCCTCGTACGTCGAGCCGTACCAGGGAGCGGCCACCGGCGTCGGTGGCATCGTGCGCGACATCCTCGCGATGGGCGCTCGCCCGATCGCGGTGATGGACCCGCTTCGCTTCGGCCCGCTCGAGGCTCCCGACACCCGCCGGGTGCTGCCCGGGATCGTCGCGGGAGTCGGGGGGTACGGGAACTGCCTGGGCCTGCCGAACATCGGCGGCGAGGCCGTCTTCGACGCGTCCTACCTCGGCAACCCGCTGGTCAACGCGCTCTGCGTCGGCGTGATGCGGCACGAGCAGCTGCACCTGGCGAGGGCCTCTGGTGTCGGCAACCAGGTCATCCTCTACGGGGCGAAGACCGGTGGGGACGGCATCGGTGGCGTGTCGGTGCTGGCCAGCGAGACCTTCGACGCGACGGGACCGGCGAAGCGACCCAGCGTCCAGGTCGGTGACCCGTTCATGGAGAAGCTGCTCATCGAGGCCACGCTGGAGATCTTCGCGGAGAGCCTGGTCGTGGGCATCCAGGACCTCGGCGGAGCGGGACTTTCCTGCGCCACCTCGGAGCTCGCCTCGGCCGGCGACGGCGGGATGCACGTGTGGCTGGACCGGGTGCCGCTGCGCGACTCGACGCTCTCCCCGGAGGAGATCTTGATGAGCGAGTCGCAGGAGCGGATGATGGCGGTGGTCGAGCCGGGCAACGTCGAGCGGTTCCTGAAGATCTGCGCGAAGTGGGACGTCGACGCCGTGGTCGTCGGGGAGGTCAACGACTCGGGACGGCTCACTGTCGGCTGGCACGGCGAGACCGTGGTCGACGTACCACCGCGCACCGTGGCACACGAGGGTCCTGTCTACAAGCGTCCGTACGCGCGCCCGGACTGGCAGGACGCACTGCAAGACGACGCCGCGGAGCAGCTGCCCCGGCCGGTCGGCGGCGAGGCGCTGCGGGACACGATGCTCCGGCTGGCGGCGAGCCCGAACCTGTGCGACCGGTCGTGGATCACCGACCAGTACGACCGCTACGTACGCGGCAACACCGTGCTCGCGCAACCCGAGGACGCCGGGATGATCCGGGTCGACGAGGGGTCGCACCTCGGGGTCGCGGTCTCGACCGACGCGAACGGAAGGTACACCAAGCTCGACCCCTACCGCGGAGCGCAGCTGGCACTTGCCGAGTCCTACCGCAACGTGGCGACCAGCGGCGCCCGGCCGCTGGCTGTCAGTGACTGCCTGAACTTCGGCTCCCCCGAGGACCCGGCAGTGATGTGGCAGCTCGCCGAGGCGACGCGGGGCCTGGCCGACGGGTGTCGCGAGCTCGGCGTCCCGGTCACCGGGGGGAACGTCAGCCTGTACAACCAGACCGGCGACCTCGCGATCCTGCCCACGCCGGTCGTGGCGGTGCTCGGTGTCATCGATGACGTACGGCGGCGGACTCCCTCGGGGTTCGTCGCCGAAGGACAGTTGATCTACCTGCTGGGCGTCACGGCCGAAGAGCTGTCCGGCTCGGAGTGGGCCCACGTCGCGCACGGACACCTGGGCGGTCTGCCGCCCCGGGTGGATCTGGCCACCGAGAGGCAGCTGGCCGACATCTTGGTGAACGGCTCACGCGATGGCCTGGTGGATGCCGCGCACGACCTGTCGGACGGAGGCCTGTCCCAGGCACTCGTCGAGTGCTGCCTGAGAGGTGACGTCGGGGCCAGGGTCTGGCTTCCCGACGAGCTCGACCCCTTCGTCGCGCTGTTCGCCGAGTCGGCGGGCCGAGCCCTCGTGGCCGTGCCCCGTGGCGAGGAGGTGCGGTTCACCGAGATGTGCACCGAGCGAGGCTTCGCACACGTCGGGGTCGGGGTCACCGAGGGGGTGGGGCCGGATGCACAGCTCGACGTGCAGGGGCAGTTCTCGCTGACGCTCGGTGAGCTGCGGGCCGCCTGGTCGGCCACCCTTCCGGCCACCTTCGCTGGTTGAGGAGCTCCTCGGCAGGAGAGGCGTTTCTCCCCAACCAGCGGCTGTGCTCAGAAGGTGGAGGCGTCGAGCAACGGCTCCTTGGTGTTGTCCCCGTCGTCGGCACTGCTCCAGGTCGTGGAACCGGAGTTGCGCAGCGCCGCCTTCACCTGGGCCGGCGTCGCGGCCGGGTTGTTCGCCTTGTAGAGCGCGGCCGCGCCGGCAACGTGCGGACTGGCCATCGACGTACCCGAGATCGTGTTGTAGCCGCCGGCGATCCAGGAGGAGTTGATGCACACGCCGGGGGCGATGATGTCCACGTCGGCTCCGAAGTTCGAGAAGTTCGCGAACGTGTCGTCCTGGTCGTTGCGGCAGGTGCTCGCAGCCCCTCCGCCCGGCTGCCCGTTGAAGTCGGCGAGTGCGCTGACGGTGATCACCTCGTCGTAGGCGGCGGGAGTGGAGTTGGCCGCATTCTCGGAGTCGTTGCCGGCTGCGACGGCGTAGGTGATCCCGGCACCCACCGAGCGGCAGATCGCCTTGTGCATCGCGTCGTTGTTGGAGTTGCCACAGTTGCGGTCGTCGGAGCCGCCACCGCCGAGGCTCATGTTGGCGACCTCGATCTGGTCGGCGTGCGCCGTGACGTAGTCGATCCCGCAGATCACGTCGGAGTTCAGACCGGTCCCGGCGTCGGTGAGCACCTTGACCGGCCAGATCCTGGCCCCAGGTGCCATGCCGACCACTCCGCTGCCGTTGTCTACAGCGCCGACGGTGCCGGAGACGTGCGTGCCGTGGCCGTTGAGGTCGTTGGCATTGACCGCTCCCACCGAGCAGTTCTTGGCCCCGGCCCGGTAGATGTTCAGATCAGGGTGAGTGAGGTCCGCGCCGGTGTCGATCACGGCGACGTCCGCGTTGACCCGCTGGTCGACACCGTTGATGTTCGCGGTGGGCGACGCATCGCCTTGAGCACGGTTGATGCCGGTCGGTGTCGACTGGGCCGTGGCCCGCACCGCCCGGTCCCTTTGCACCCACTCCACCGCCGGCGTCTTGGCGACGAGGTCGGCGGTTGCGGGCGACATCTTCGCTGCGTACCCGTCGATGGCAGTGCCGTAGACGTGGCCCACGTCGACGCCGAAGCGAGCCGCGTGGGCGTCGGCGACGCGCTGTGAGGCGGCGCCGTTGTCGAGCACCACGATGTAGTCGCCCATCTCGCTCTCGGCGCCGGATGCCAATGACGGCGCGGCGGTAGCGAGGGCGGTGGTGCCCATGGCCAACAGGGCAGAGGCCGCGAACGCGGCCGGAGCTTTGCTTGGCATGTGAGGTCCTTGCCTGTGGGAACACTGCCGGGGCAGTCGGATCGCACAGGCACGCCTACCCCGAGGCTGAGCCGGTGATGTGTGGCAAGGATCACACCGAGCGGAGCCCAGTCCGGGAGCAACGTTCACGAGCGCACAAGCCGCGCTCCGGGTCAGTACCTCCCGGCGCGCAGCTGAGCCCAGGTGCTGTCGGCAACGACTCCGGTTCGAGGCAGGCCCCGGCGCCCCTGGTAGCTGAGCACGGCGGAGGTGGTGCGCGCATTGAACACTCCGGTGACCGAGAGCCCCGACCCGAGTGCCGCGTTCAACGAGCGCTGCAGTCGACGGACGGGATGGCTCGCCGAGCCTCGCTTGATCACAGGGGAGCGCCCGTCGGAGAGCAGGGTGACCCAGGTGCGTCGCGTCATCCCCCCGCCGACCGGCAGCGAGTGTGTCGACTGGAACGCGCGAACCGCTCTGTCTGTCGCTCGGTCGTAGGTCGACCTCAGCTCCCCGGCGTACAGGCGACGGTTGCGCAGCAGGCACTGGAGTCCTGGCACCGCGTTGCTGGTCTCACCCAGGCTCAGTGCCGGATAGCTCGCGAAGTTGATCCGGACACCGCAGGAGGGGCGTGCCTTCGGCGCGGTCGACCCGGTCCCCAGGTCGAGCCAGTTGCTGTCGATGTTGATCGTCACGCCGCCATGGGTCTCGTTGTGACCACCGCGGTACTGGTGCACGCGCTTGTGCGGCATCCAGCTCGAAGATCGGACGTAGGAAGAGTGCACATCCGCGCGGCCGTTCCAGTCGGCGATCCAGACCTGGTCCGGCATCGCGTACTTGCCCGGCCGGTAGGTCTTGGCGTCGTCGAGCATCTTGATCCCGGAGGCCGCACTGGAGTAGACGCCCGACACCCAGCCCATCAGGTGCAGCTTGCGGGTCCAGGCCGACAGGAAGCTGAGCGCCGACTCGCGGCAGTGCTCACCCCTGGTGTCGAACGCCTCGAGGTCGTACCACAGCGTGCTGCCGGCCGCGATGCCGAGCGACTTCGCCGCACGCACGGCGCGTACCGCCTCCACGCGCCCCTGGTCGCGGGCGGCGCCGTAGCCGTTGTCCGGGCGCCAGTTGATCACCGGGTCGTTGCCGTAGCGGGGGAAACGGGTGCTGCAGGAGGCCTGTGGTCCGAGCGTGATCGGCAACAGCCGCCAGCCGTTGCGCAGCTGGTCGGTGATCCACCTCGGCGTGAGGTTCGGCTGGGTCCGGCAGGCACGGGAGGCGCCGGAGGTGTAGATCCCCACTGCGAGGAACGGCGAGCTGGTCAGCCACCGATCCATCGCGTACTGCGTGGGGGCGACGCACTGGTCGAAGCCGTAGCCGGTGAAGTTGCCCGGGGTGACCGGGTTGGCGCCCTGGGCCGGGGCTGCGGCGAGCGCGAGGCCGGACGCCGTGGTCGCGAGCGCAGTGAGGACGACGGCCACTGACCGCAACGACCTGGTGAACAGACTCATGGTGGGCTCCCGTGATCGACTACCGGCAGAAACCGTAGTGCCGGAAACTGGGGAAAAGGGCAAAACAACGAAAACAGTGTGACAGGTGGGGTTCCTGATCCTGCCGGGCAGCGCTGGCCAGACCCGGTGGGCGGCGCCTGGGACACTGGGAGTATGCCCGTGCGCCTCCGTCCTCAGGATCCCGCGCAGGTGGCGTCCGCGCTCGCGGCGGTGCGTGCCGGGCAAGCCGATCACGACGAGCTGCGCCTGCTCACCAAGCACCTCCTGGCGGTGCTCGCCGCGAAGGCACCGGGCAGCGCGGTCGAGGTACGGGTCCCGCCGTACGCCGTCGCGCAATGCGTCCCGGGGACCCGGCACACGAGGGGCAATCCGCCGGCCGTGGTCGAGGTGGACGCAGCCACCTGGGTCGCGCTGGCGACCGGTGACCTGGAGTGGCAGGAGGCCGAGCGCTCCGGTCGGTTGCGAGCCTCCGGCGAGCGCTCCGACCTCAGCTCGCTGCTGCCGCTGCTGGAGCCGTGAGCGCCCACCGACCGACGTTCCCGCCTGGTCTGTGCTGTCGAGGGTCCTAGGGTGGCGAGATGAGCTCACCGCAGTCCGTCGCGTCCTTGCGCCAGGCCGTCGCCGGCGTACTCCCCTCGGTCCGGGCAGACCTCGAGGCGCTGGTCCGGATCCCGTCGGTGAGTGCGGACCCGGCCCGGCTGGAGGACGTACGACGATCGGCCGAGGCCACCGAGGCGCTGTTCCGCGCAGAGGGGTTCGAGACGCAGATCCTCTCCGCGGACGGAGGTGCGCCGGCCGTGGTCGCCACCAAGCCGGCGGCCGAGGGGGCGCCGACGGTGCTCCTCTACGCACACCACGACGTGCAGCCGGAGGGCGACCGAGCGCAGTGGGACAGCGAGCCCTTCGAGCCGACCGAGCGAGGCGCGCGGCTCTACGGACGAGGAGCCGCCGACGACAAGGCCGGCATCGCGGCGCACCTTGCGGCGATCCGCGCCCATGGCGGCAGCCCCCCGGTGGGCGTGACCGTCTTCGTGGAGGGGGAGGAGGAGGTCGGCTCTCCGACGCTGGAGGGCTTCCTCACCGAGCACCAGGACCTGCTTCGCGCGGACGTGATCGTGATCGCGGACTCGGCCAACTGGGACATCGGCGTCCCAGCCCTCACCACCTCGCTCCGGGGGCTGGTCGATGTCGTCGTGGAGGTCAGCACGCTCGAGCACGGGGTGCACTCCGGGCTGTACGGCGGTGTGGTGCCTGACGCGGTGACCGCGCTGATGCGCCTGCTGGCGACCCTGCACGACGACGAGGGCAACGTCGCGGTCGAGGGCCTGGTCTCTGGTCGCGCCGCGGATGTCGACTACCCGGAGGACCGGCTCCGGGCCGAGGCAGCCGTGCTGGACGGTGTGCGGCTCTTCGGGTCCGGGTCGCTGGTCGACCGGCTGTGGACCAGGCCCGCGATCGCCACCATCGGCTTGGACACCACGGCGATCGCGGAGGCGTCGAACACCCTCATCCCGAGCGCTCGCGCCCAGGTCTCCCTACGGCTCGCCCCCGGAGACGACACCGAGTCGGCGCGACGCAGGCTCACCGAGCACCTGGTCGCCAACGCGCCATGGGGAGCGCGCGTCGAGGTGACCTCCGGCGGGAGCGTCGCAGAGCCCTCGGTGATCGCCGCCGAGGGTCCTGTCCACGACGCCGCCAGGGCAGCGTTCCGGGAGGCCTGGGACGGCACCGACCCGGTCGACGTCGGCATCGGCGGCTCCATCCCGTTCATCGCTGCCTTCCAGGAGGCGTTCCCCGAGGCTGCCGTGCTCGTGACCGGGGTCGAGGACCCCGACACCCGCGCCCACGGGGTCAACGAAGGGCTGCACCTGGCGGAGTTCGAACGCGTCTGCCTCGCCGAGGCACTCCTGCTCGCCAGCCTCGCCGAGGTCCGGCCCAGCAGCCCGTAGACTCGACGCGTGTCTCGTCATGGCCCTCGCGGCGACGGCCGCCTGACCCACGACCTCGACCCCTCAGCCCCCGGACCGCAGGACGCATGTGGCGTGTTCGGCGTCTGGGCGCCGGACGAGGATGTCGCCAAGCTCACCTACTTCGGCCTCTACGCGCTGCAGCACCGTGGCCAGGAGTCGGCGGGGATGGCGGTCAGCAACGGTCGGCAGATCCTCGTCTACAAGGACATGGGGTTGGTCTCGCAGGTCTTCGACGAGACCAGCCTGAACTCGCTGTCAGGCCGGCTGGCGATCGGGCACTGCCGCTACTCGACCACCGGCGGCAGCTTCTGGGAAAACGCCCAGCCGACGATCGCCGGTACGACGCACGGCTCGGTGGCGCTCGCCCACAACGGAAACCTGGTCAACTCCTCGGAGCTGCGCGACCTGATGCGCGCACGGGACACCGGACCGCTCAGCGGGGAGCCCGCCCGCGGCAACACCACCGACACCGCGCTGGTGACCGGCCTGCTCGTCGGTGACCTCGACCGCAGCCTGGAGGCCACGGCACTCGAGCTCCTCCCGAAGGTGCGGGGTGCCTTCTCGTTCGTGTTCATGGACGAGAACGCGCTCTACGCCGCGCGGGACCCGCAAGGGGTCCGGCCGCTGATGCTCGGCCGGCTGGAGCGTGGCTGGGTGGTGGCGAGCGAGTCCGCCGCCCTGGCGACCATCGGCGCCAGCGTCATTCGCGAGATCGAGCCGGGTGAGCTCGTCGTGATCGACGACCAGGGCCTGCGCTCGCACCGCTTCGCGCCCGCCGAGCCCAAGGGCTGCGTGTTCGAGTACGTCTACCTCGCCCGCCCCGACGCCACCATCGCCCAGCGCAGCGTGCACGAGGCGAGGGTCGAGATGGGTCGCCGGCTGGCCAAGGAGCACCCCGTCGACGCGGACCTCGTCATCCCCGTCCCCGAGTCGGGCACCCCCGCCGCTGTCGGGTACGCCGAGGCGAGCGGCATACCGTTCGGCCAGGGCTTCGTGAAGAACTCCTACGTCGGACGTACCTTCATCCAACCCAGCCAGACCCTTCGCCAGCTCGGCATCCGGCTCAAGCTGAACGCCCTGGAGCATGTGATCCGGGGCAAGCGTCTGGTGGTGGTCGACGACTCCATCGTGCGCGGCAACACCCAGCGGGCGCAGGTCCGCATGCTGCGGGAGGCCGGTGCCGCCGAGGTGCACGTGCGGATCTCCTCGCCACCGGTGCGCTGGCCCTGCTTCTACGGCATCGATTTCGCCAGTCGAGCCGAGCTCATCGCCACCGGCCTCCGGGTCGAGGAGATCGCAGCCAGCGTCGGTGCGGACACCCTCGGCTACATCAGCGAGGAGGCGATGATCGAGGCCACCGACCAGCCTCGGGACCGGCTGTGCACCGCGTGCTTCACCGGGCAGTACCCCATCGAGCTGCCGGACGACGAGTTGCTCGGCAAGCACTTCCTCGAGGTCGCCCTCCCCGGCTTGGAGGATCCCGGCGGGTCAAGCGGCCACCCGGGGGAGCAGCATCTTCGTGGCGAGCTGACCCAGGTCGATGACTGAGCAGCCGGGCGCCGGTGCTACGACGTACGAGTCCTCGGGCGTGTCGATCGGAGCGGGTGACCGCGCCGTCGAGCTGATGCAGGTGTGGGTCGACAAGGCGCGACGCCCGGAGGTCGTCGGCGGTATCGGCGGCTTCGCCGGGCTCTTCGACGCCAGCGCGATCAAGAGCTACCGGCATCCGCTGCTGGCCGCCTCCGCGGACGGGGTGGGTACCAAGGTGGCCATCGCGCAGGCGCTGGACAAGCACGACACGATCGGGATCGACCTTGTCGGCATGCTCGTGGACGACCTCGTCGTGTGCGGAGCCGAGCCGCTGTTCCTCACCGACTACATCGCCACCGGCCGCGTCGTGCCCGAGCGGATCGCGGCGATCGTGCAGGGAGTGGCCGAAGGCTGCGTGCAGGCGGGGTGTGCGCTGATCGGTGGGGAGACCGCGGAACATCCTGGCCTGCTCGGGCCCGAGGAGTATGACCTCGCCGGCTCCACCACCGGCGTGGTCGAGGCTGCCGACGTGCTCGGCCCGGGTCGAGTGCGATCGGGCGACGTGCTGATCGCGATGGCGTCCTCTGGTCTGCACTCGAACGGGTACTCCCTGGTGCGCCACGTCCTGCTGGGCGAGTCAGGGTGGGCGTTGGACGAGACGGTGCCCGAGCTCAGTCGGACGCTCGGCGAGGAGCTTCTCGAGCCGACCAGGATCTATGCGAAGGCGTGCCTGGACCTGGCGCGCGGCACCAACACCCATGCCATGGCGCACGTCACCGGCGGCGGACTGGGCGCCAACCTCGAGCGAGTGCTGCCCGCGCAGCTCACCGCCACCGTGGACCGGGGGACCTGGACGCCCCCGCCGATCTTCGCCCTGGTGCGCGAGGTCGGCGCCCTCGAGCAGGCCGCTGTGGAACAGACCCTCAACTGTGGCGTGGGGATGGTCGCGGTGACCGCGGCCGACGACGTTGACCGGGCGGTCGCTCTGCTGGAGGGTCATGGAGTCCACGCCTGGGTGTGCGGGGACGTCGCCGAGGCCACCGACGCCACGGAGTCGCCGGTCGGCGGCACTGTCCGGCTCATCGGGCAGCACCCCGGCTGGTAGCCCAGAGCCCGGCTCACCTCCCGTTAGGACGAATGCTGTTGCGGATGTGCGGGAACAGCCACCCGCCGGGTACCGTTGTACCCACGAAAAGGCGAAGGACAGACCGGACGCGCGCAAGCCTGGTCTGCGACGGTCCAACAGGGGCGTCGCGGCACAGGCTTTGGTGACTCCGGCCAAGTGTGCGAGGGGGTCGACCCGATGGGGCGCGGCCGTGCGAAGGCAAAGCAGACGAAGGTCGCCCGCGACCTGAAGTACCGAACTCACGAGACAGACTTCGGCGCGCTGGCGCGAGAGCTGCATGGCGAGGAGCTCAGCGAGCCGGCTGCCGAGGCAGTCGACGACGAGCCCGACGACTGGGCAGACTCCACCCGGGCCACCCGGCGCGACTGACCTAGGAGCGCAGGTAGAGGCCGCGCAGGCGGCCGATCTCCGACATCCGACGTTCAGCCAGCCGGTCGGCAGCGACCGCGGGAGGTACGCCGTCGGATGCGGCGAGTGCGAAGACCTGCTTGGTGGTGTCGAAGATCTTCTCGGCGCGCTGCCGCGCCCGCTCGAACGAGAACCCGTTGAGCTCGTCGGCGACCTGGATCAAGCCACCGGAGTTGACCATGTAGTCGGGTGCGTAGAGCACCCCGCGGTCCTGCAGGGTCTTCTCGATCCCCGGATGCGCCAGCTGGTTGTTGGCCGCGCCGCACACCACCTTCGCGCCGAGCCGGGCCACGACCTCGTCGCTGAGCGCCCCGCCGAGGGCGCACGGGGCGTAGACGTCGATCTCGGCGTCGACGATGGCATCGGCGTCGGCCACCACGCGCACCTGCGGATGGTCCCCCTGCACTCGGGTGACGGCCGCCGCGCTCACGTCGGTGACCAGCACGTCGGCACCGTCCTCGAGCAGGCGGCTGACCAGGTGACGGCCCACTTTGCCCACCCCCGCGACCCCCACGGTGCGACCGGCCAGCGAGGGTGCGCCCCAGGTGACCTCGGCCGCGGCCCGCATGCCCTGGAAGACCCCGTACGCGGTCAGCACCGAGGAGTCGCCGGCTCCACCCTGGGCGGCAGTGCGTCCGGTGACGAACGAGCACTCCCGGGCCACGATGTCCATGTCCTCTGAGTAGGTGCCCACGTCGCAGGCGGTGTAGTAGCGACCGTTGAGCGACTGGACGAACCGGCCGTAGGCACGGAGCAGTCCTTCGCTCTTGGAGGTGGCCGGGTCGCCGATGATGACCGCCTTGCCTCCGCCAAGGTCTAGACCAGCGAGCGCGGCCTTGTAGGCCATCCCCTTGGACAGGTTCAGCACGTCCTCGAGGGCGTCCCGCTCGTGGGCGTAGGGGTAGAAGCGGGTGCCGCCGAGCGCCGGACCCAGGGCGGTGGAGTAGATGGCGATGATCGCCTTGAGCCCGGTCGCCGGGTCGGCCGCGTAAACGACCTGCTCATGACCGGTGAGCCGGTCGAACACACCCGCGAATGTGGCGGAACCCTGGGCATCGCGCTCGGTCACGTCAGCGACCTTCCGTTCTCCGGCCCGCGGATGAGCGGGCAGTCTCACGCCCGCTGGGGTGGTCCGGACGCTCCGGGCCCAGCCTACGGAAGGCGACGACAGGGGGCGACCCGGGTCATCTGGGTGTGTCCGAAATGACTATTGCAAACGCTAAATGGTGAATATGGGCCATTGTGATGTAATCTCGGATGAGTAACCTCGATGCAGAGGTAGGGGACGCACCGCAGAGTCGGTGCAAATGATGAGGAAGTGAGGGGGGCCGCTGTGAATACGCGACCACCTGAGTCCGAAGCGCTGCTCACGCCCGCCGAGGTCGCGGCCATGTTCCGGGTTGACCCGAAGACGGTCACCCGGTGGGCCAAGGCCGGCAAGCTGAGCTCGATCCGGACTCTTGGAGGACATCGCCGCTATCGCGAGTCCGAAGTCCGCGACCTGCTGACCGGGATGATTCCCGAGCAGCGGCGTGGAGACCAGATGGGCTGACGGACCGAGTGCCGTCCGCCCATCGCCGCCCGTCGAGGCCGGCCTGCCAGCAGGTCGCCTCCACGGGCGGCAGCACGCTACCGAAGACTGCGTACGTACCCGAGAGCAGCGCGGGCTTCTTGCACCCTGCGCTCCCAGGTGATCCCCATCGAGACCAGCATCAGCCCGGCCGACGCGATCAGCGTCCACTGCGGGACGGCGTCCGCCGCGGGCACCAGGTGCCGGAGCACCACCAGCGCCCCGACGGCTGAGCCGAACACGAGCGGCGCCGTCCACCGCAGCCGGGCGCCGAGGATCACCAGGACCAGCGCGCCGAGACCGAGCAACAGCGCGCGCAGACCCGCCGCGTGTTCCAGCACCCAGAACAAGGTGGGCACCGTCGCCAGCGCCAGACCCGCAGCCAGCGCCGACATCGTGCTGCTGTCCGGGCGGCGGCGCAGGTGCAGGGTGCCGATGACCAGCAGCGCCGTGGCGGAGGGCAGCGTGTAGGCCTCCGGGATCTCCACCCCGGTCTCCCACAGTCGCACCCAGGTGGCTGCGACGAGCAGGCTGCCGCCCAGCCAACCGACGCCACGCCGGTCGACCCGCACCAGTGCGAGCGCAGTGACCAGCACTCCGGCCGCGGTCAGGTACACCGCCGTCCAGGTGGGCGCAGCGGTGCGCGCCGTGCTCGCGACGGCGGCGCAGGCAACCACGGAGCCGGACAGCAGTGCGCCCACCTCGAACCCCGGGAACCGCCGAAGCAGCCCGGGGGAGCCCCTCCCGGTCGCCGCGAGCACGAGGGGCACACCGATGCCGAGTGCACCCAGCAGGAGCGTCGCGGCCAGAGCCCCCCTGGTCGGCGGGACTCCCGCGAGTGCCCCCCAGGTCCATACCGACCCGGTCAGCACCGCGGCGGCCACAGCGCCGGCGACGCGGCCGATCCACGGGTGGCGCCAGGACCAGAGCGTGGCGGTGGCGAGGACGAGAGCGGTGCCCGCTGCCAGGGCGGTCAGACCGTCGTCGTACAACGAGAGGCTGACACCACCTGCCAGGAGGACGCTGCCGGCCAGCAACGCCGTGACCTGACCGGTGCGCAGCGCTGCGGTCGTGAGCACCACCGCCGCGAGCAGGAGCACGCCCAGCACCAACCACACGGGCACCGGATACGACGCCAGCGCGGCAGCCACGGAGCCCACCAGCCAGATCGCGACGAGCGGCAGGCCGGCCGCCGGGGAAAGCAGCCGGTCGGCCACCCAGAAGACACGGGCAAGGACCACCCCGACCACGAGCAGCGCCACCGCGAGCAGCGGCAGCAGCCAGGGCCGCGGGTGGTCGAGCGCCGCCTCGGGCAGCCGTCCGACGAGGCTCCCCCGCCAGACTCCCAACAGGCCGGCCTCCACCAGTCGCTCGATGGCACCCGCGAGCTGTGCGGCACCGACCCCCGCGGTCCAGAGCGCGGCCGGAGTGAGCGCCAGTGCCGATCCGGCTGCCCAGTGGCCGGAGGTGACCTCGGCCAGAGCACTGCCGACAACCAGCAGGACGAGGACGGCCAACGTGAGCCCGGTGAGTGACCCCTGCGTGAAGGGCACCAGAGCCGCTGCGGCGAGCATCAGCTCCCCTCCCAGGACGGCGAGCGTGCGTACCGGCAAGGGCAGGGCCGACAGGGTTGACACGGCGAGGACCAGGACTGCGGCAATGACCATCGGCCATGCCTCGAGCCCGAGCCACAGCTCGCGCATCGTGGGGCTGCCCAGGGCCCGGTCCAGCGCATGGCCCGCCAGCGCCACCCAAACGATCCCGGTGACCAGACCCAGCCCGGCGGTCAGGCACCGGAGGGCGAGCCGGCGTGCCGCGAACGTGGCCGCTGCCGCAGCCAGCACGGCGAAGGTCAGCGACGCGGACCGCGAGGTCCAGTCGCCGCTGACGAACCCGGCGACCGCGGATGCCGCTGCGAGCACGGCGATGACCTCGACGCCGACGAGCACGCCGACCGGGGTGCGGCGCGCCGCCCAGGCCACCGTCCCTCCGAGCAGCGCCAGGATCGAGCCGAGCAGCAGCAGGAACCCGGGATGGCCCAGGTCGCCCAGCCAGCCCGAGTCCCGAGCACCCGCCAGGTCGAAGGTGAGCAGCCCGAGAGCGACCACGCCGAGCGACTCCGCAGCGGCGCGCAGACCCCGCCTGGCCACGACCACGGCGACCCCGCCGACCACACCGGTGAGCCCGACCAGGGTCGCGGTGCGCCCGCCCACCCCGAGCACCGACCAGCTGACCACGAGGAACACCACGGCAGCCACCAGCAGGCACACCGCGCCCAGGCCGAGCAGGATCGTCGGCACCGACGCGGCGCTGAGCCGCCCGCCGCCGCCCCCCTGCTCGTTGAGATGGGGCGCGTGCCGGTTGAGATGGGGCGCGTGCTGGTTGAGATGGGGCGCCGAGCGCATCCGCGCCAGCAGCTCGTCGGCATCCGAGAGCGTCTGGAACAGCTGCACCGGCAGCGGGCCGGACAGCCACAGCTCGCAGTGGGGGCAGGACGGGGCGCCGCGCTCGATGTGGCCAAGGCAGTCGGGGCACCGTTGTGGGTCTGCGTAGCGGTTCACCGATCCATCAAGCCATCGCGCCGCGGGGCTGCGTCAGCGCCGAGGCACTCATCGCACCTGAGTATCTGCGCCTACCCATCAGTGATGCTCAGGCGGAGGTACGCTCAGGCGCCGGTAGCACCAGCTCCCGCAGGTCGCTGTTGGAGCGGATGACCTCGACCACCTCACCCAGCGGCATGGGCCGATGCAGCAGGTACCCCTGTGCGAAGGTCGTCGCACCCGTCTCGACGACGTGATCGCGCAGGTGCTCGACCTGGGTGGCCCGCTCGACGCCTTCCACGACGACGTCCAGCCCGAGCGCCTGGCCCATCATCATGATCGATCTGAGCAGTCCGCAGGAACGTTCGTCGCTGTCGATGTCGACCAGGAACGACCGGTCGATCTTCAAGATCTTGACCGGCATGTGCTGCAGGTAACCGATCGAGCTGAAACCGACGCCGAAGTCGTCGATTGCGAAGGGGACGCCCTCATCAGACAGCCGGGCCATCGCCTCGAGCGCCATCGAGTCGTTGTCGACGAAGTCGCGCTCGGTGATCTCCAGGATCAGGTCGACGCCGGGCATCTGCGCCATGGTCTCCTCGACCTTGCTGACGAACGTCGGCTCGCGCAGCTGCTGCGCTGAGATGTTGACCCCGACCGTCAGTGCCCCCCCGGCTGCCTCCCGCAGCATGGAGGCGTCGGCGGCCACGAGGTCGAAGACCAGGTCACCGAGTGCGACGACGAGGCCGCTCTCCTCGGCTGCGCCGATGAAGACGTCAGGAGGCACTGGTACCCCTCCGGAGGTCCATCGCGCCAATGCCTCCACCCCGACTATCCGCCCGGTCTGCAGCTGCACGACCGGCTGGTAGGCAAGCCGCAGCTCGCCGGCGTCCACGGCGGCCCGTAGCGCCTCGACGAGCTCGAGGTGGCGCACCCGGGAACGGCCCAGCGAGGGCTGGTACTTGACCCAGCGGTCCTTGCCGAGCGACTTCGCCTCGTACATCGCCATGTCGGCGTTGCGGAGCAGGTGCTCCGCGGAGCGGCCGGTGTCGCCGAGGGCCACCCCGATGCTGGTGCTCAGCGGTAGCTGACGTCCGGCCACGTTCGCGCTCGGCCGGAGGGCGGCCAGGATGCGCTCGCAAGCGGCGTCGACCTGGTCGGGCTGCACGTCCTCGAGCAGGATCGCGAACTCGTCACCGCCGAGACGTGCCACCGTGTCGGTGTCTCGCACGCAGCTGGTCAGTCGTTGCGCGACCTCGACCAGCACCGCGTCACCTGCGGCGTGTCCGAACCGGTCGTTCACCTGCTTGAACCCGTCCAGGTCGCAGAACAGCAGGGCGATTCGACGTCCGTGACGGCGTGAGTTGCGGAGCGCGTGTTCGACGCGGTCCAGCAGCAGTGCCCGGTTGGGCAGGTTCGTCAGCACGTCGTGGCGCGCGAGATGCGTCATCTCGTCGGTGAGCCGGAGCCGGGCGAACGCATCGGAGGCGACCGCCCCGAGCGCCTCCAGCGCCTGCTGGTCCGCCGCCCCCGTGGAGCGGGCGCGATGGTGCAACGGTGCCACGATCCACTGCTCGCGCTGGCCGTCGCTCAGCTCGACCCCGATCTCGTTCGACTCCGGGGCGAACGGCCGGATCTCGACTCGACTCAGCTGGAGCAGGCGGCGCGCATCCTCCAGCAGCGCCTCGGCTACCTGTCGGGTCTCGGTCAGCGTCTGGGTGCGCACCGCGGCGTCGAAGAGCACGCTGAGCCGGCGCGCGTGCTCGCGGCCCCGGGTGACGGCGCGGGTGGCGATGAGCATCGTGACCAGAGGTACGGCGAGCAGCACGATCATCCACCAGGCACCGAACCTGAGCACGACCGCGCCGAGGTAGCCGAGCGAGTCGAACGGCACGAAGCACGCCACTGCAAGGGCGGTTCCTGGCTGCTGGACCTGCTTGCGCAGTGAGGACTTCTCCTCCAAGACGATGGAGACCGCGGTGACCAGGAAGTCGGTGGCGAAGTAGCAGGCGGCGCCGACCGCAACGGCGAACAGCTCCCTCGGGGTGCTCAACGTGTCGCCCCGCAGACCGGTGATCACCATCGTGGCCACCGCTCCGCCGATGATGCCCACGCCGATGTTGAAGCGCTTGGAGTCCGCGCGCTTGTCGTTGGTGAGCTGGGAGGCCACCACCCCGAGCGACCACAGCATCATCGCCTCGTGCGGCGGCAGGGTGCAGATCAAGAACATCAGGACACACGAGTCGAACCCGATCTCGATGCCCCCGCCCGCCACGTCGAGCACGAGCGGGAACCGGGCGATCAGCACGATGAGGGGGATGGTGAGCAGGTGCAGCCAAGGCACCGACCAACCGTCGCGAAGAAGGTTCGTCGCGTCGCTGGCCAGGATCAGCAGCCCGAAGCCCAGAACCATCGCATCGAAGATGCGGTAGCTCAGCGGGCTCTGTGACTGCGGTGCGTCGGTGGCTGGCGACATCGTCCCTCCGGGTCCTGATACGGGACTCAGTATCCGGCAAAACACCCATTCAGGACGCAGTTTGTCCAGGTTGCCGACGGACAGTGCTGGTACGTCGGTCGCCGGCTCGGCTCGGCGCGGCCTAGGCGCCGGCGCAGCAGACGGACGCGTCCCCAGCGAACGTCGCGCTGTCGGCGAGCACGGTGTAGATCTCCCAGCGCTCGTCGCCCGGTGACCCGTGCACCCAGAACTTGTCCTGGCTCGCGTAGCAGCAGGTGCCCGAGCCCTCTTCGATGCTCAGCCCGTGCGCGGCCAGGCGGCTGCGCTCAGCGACCACGGCCTCGCTGTCGCTGACCTCCACGCCGAGATGGTTCAGCGAACCGGCTCGATCAGGGTTCTCGATGAGCACGAGCTTCAGGGCGGGGTCCGTGAGCGCGAAGTTCGCGTAACCGGGGCGCCTCTTCGACGGCTCGGTGTCGAAGAGCCTGGAGTAGAACGTGATGGCTTGGTCCATGTCTGTGACGTTGAGTGCCAGCTGGATGCGTGACATCGATCCTCCTCATATCGACGAGTGTCTATGTACTCCCTACCTTGCCTCGGACATCGGTGAACGTCAATATAGATTCATGTCGAAGTCACTGCTGGAGCTGACGCCCGCCGAGGCGGTCGCGTGCTGCTCTCCACTGACGCGTGAGCCGCTGGGGACCGACCAGGCCGAGCGCGTGGCCGTCCTCCTCAAGGCACTCGCGGACCCGGTCCGGCTGCGGCTGCTCTCCCTGGTGGCCTCGCACGCGGACGGTGAAGCCTGTGTCTGCGACCTCAACGACGCCTTCTCGCTGTCCCAGCCCACGATCAGTCACCATCTCAAGGTGCTCCACGAGAACGGACTGCTCGACCGCAGCAAGCGGGGAGTCTGGGTGTACTACAAGGTGCGTCGAGAAGCCCTGACGGACCTGGCCTCCCTCATCGGCGGCGCCGGGGCGTGACGCCTTCGTTGGCACGGCGCGCCCTGGCGGAGCTCGTCGGGACCGCGTTCCTGGTCACCGCCGTGGTCGGTTCGGGCATTGCCGCCGTACGTCTGTCGCCGGGCGATGCCGGGATGCAGCTGCTGGTGAACAGCGTGGTGACCGGAGCGGCGCTGGTGGCACTGATCCTGGGACTGCAGCCGGTGTCCGCCGCCTTCAACCCGATGGTCACCTTGGTCGAGCGCGCGTTCGGTGCGCTCGACTCCCGACAGGCACTCACCCTGGTCGCAGCACAGCTCGGTGGCGGAGTCGTGGGGGCGATGCTGGCCAACCTGATGTTCGGTCTCGACGCCGTCACCATCGCCGGGCAGGACCGGGGCGGAGCGGGTCCGTGGCTGGGTGAGGTGGTCGCCACGCTGGGCCTGCTGCTGGTCATCTTCGGCGCCCTGCGGTCAGGCCGCCCGGACACGGTCGCCTACGCGGTCGGCGGCTACATCACCGCCGCGTACTGGTTCACCAGCTCGACGAGCTTCGCCAACCCGGCGGTCACCACGGCGCGGATGCTCTCCGACACCTTCACCGGCATCGCCCCGGGCTCGGTGCCGATGTTCTTGCTCATGCAGCTGGTGGGCGGGCTCGTCGGCTTCGCCATGATCCGGACGCTCTACCCCCACGCCGTCGAGCTGGCCGCCCGAGCCGCCATCACTCTCCCCACCGAACAGGACACCGATGACCGCCTCTGATGCCCACCGACCCACGGTCCTGCTGGTCTGCGTGCACAACGCCGGCCGCTCGCAGATGGCCGCAGGGTACCTTCGCCATCTCGCCGGAGACCGGGTGAACGTCGCGTCTGCCGGGTCCGAGCCTGGGGAGCTCGTGAACCCGGTTGCCGTCGAGGCCATGGCGGATGAGGGCATCGACATCGCCACGGTGACACCGCGTCTCCTCGAGGCCGAGGACGTCCGAGAGGCGGACGTGGTGATCACCATGGGGTGCGGCGATGCCTGCCCGATCTACCCGGGAAAGCGCTACGAGGACTGGCAACTCGACGACCCGGCCGGGAGAGCCATCGACGAGGTGCGGGCGATCAGGGACGAGATCAGGTCGCGGGTGACCGCACTCGTCCGAGACCTCGGCCTCGAGGACTGACCCTCGCTCAGTTAGGGCGCTTGCGAGGGTTTCACCGCCCCGCGCTGGGTACGGCCGGGCGGTGAGCAACATGGACCCGACCCAACAGCACCCCCAGCCGGACACCGGCGGCGAGCAGCTTGCGTCCCCTGGGTCACCGGAGTCGGTGACCCCGGCAATGGGGCAGGAACCTGACCACGGCGAGGGCACCTACTCCGGCAGTGGCGAGCTGCGCGACAGCGTGGCCGTGGTGACCGGCGGTGACTCCGGTATCGGCAGGGCCGTCGCGGTCGCCTACGCGCGAGAGGGTGCGGACGTCGTCATCGGGTACCTCGAGGGCGAGGACGAGGACGCCAAGCAGACCGCGGAGCTGGTGGAGGAAGCCGGCCGCCGGGCTGTGCTCGTCCCCACGGACCTCGTCTCCGAGGAGGCGTGCGCGGGACTCGTCGACCGAGCGGTCACCGAGTTCGGCCGGATCGATGTGCTGGTCAACAACGCGGCCTACCAGATGTCGCAGCCGGGTGGCATCGGTGACATCACCACCGACCAGTTCGACCGGGTCATGAAGACCAACCTCTATGCGATGTTCTGGCTCTGCCAGAAGGCCTTGCCGCACATGTCCAGCGGGTCGTCGATCATCAACACCTCGTCGGTGCAGGCGTCCTCGCCGTCGCCCGAGCTTCTCGACTACGCCACCACGAAGGCGGGGATCGTCAACTTCACCCGGGGACTCGCCACCATGGTGGCGGAGAAGGGGATCCGGGTGAACGCGGTCGCCCCAGGGCCGATTTGGACTCCGCTCATCCCGGCCACCATGACCGAGGAGAAGGTCGAGTCGTTCGGCAAGCAGACATCGCTGGGACGTGCAGGTCAGCCGACCGAGGTGGCGCCGGCGTACGTCTTCCTCGCCTCGGACAAGGCCAGCTACATCACCGGAGAGGTGATCGCGGTCACCGGTGGGCAACCCGTGACGATGTGAGATCGCCACAGGTGCGAGGGCGCCCGGACGGGGCAGCAGGCCCCGCCACGAGGTTGAAGGAGGATTGATGGCACGGTGCGAGGTCTGCGGGAACGACTACGACATGAGCTTCGAGGTGGTCGCCGCGGGCGCACGGCACGTCTTCGACAGCTTCGAGTGCGCCGCCCACAAGCTGGCCCCGGTGTGTGAGCACTGCGGCTGCCGGGTGCTGGGTCACGGCACCCAGGTGGGTGGCCGGTTCTACTGCTGCGCGCACTGCGCCCGAGAGGCGGAGCAGGGCGCCGCGGTCCAAGATCGCGCGTAGCTGCTCGCTACGTGGCTCGAGGCCGTCGGTGCAGCGTCGCCCGGCCCCGCCGGTGGAGCATCCAGCCCGTGACGATGAGCAGCAGGCCGAGCCCCAAGAACCCGAGGTCCCACGACAGCGGCGCTCCCAGGTCGTCACGCACGTGGTGGATGTCGAGCAGCTGGTGGTCGATGACGCCTTCGACCACGTTGAAGATCCCCCAGCCGAGGAGCAGGAGGCCGACGTGGAAGCTCCAGCTCGGGGCGAGCCTGCCCTGTTGCCAGCTGGCGATGGCGGTGATGGACCCTGCCAGCACCAGTAGCCAGGTGGCCACGTGGAAGAAGCCGTCAGCCAAGGTGTTGACCTCCAAGCCGGCAACGGTCGTGACCGGGTAGTCCTCGACGCGGCTGAGCATGTGGTGCCACTGCAGGATCTGGTGCAGCACGATGCCGTCGACGAATCCCCCGAGACCTAGCCCGAACAGCAGCCCGGACGCCGTGGACGGGGCTCGCCCGGCAGTGAGCGGCTCTTCTTCGCGGGTGGTCGCCATGGGCCCGCAGTATCCACGCCGGCAGTGGGCATGCGGTGACAATGCCGACGCAGCGGTGGTCACCGAGGTCGAGCTGCTGCGGTGGTGGGCAGGGGCGGGGTCGAACCGCCGACCTTCCGCTTTTCAGGCGGACGCTCGTACCAACTGAGCTACCTGCCCCGATCGCGGGCCAGACTACCGCAGCGCCCACCGGGTGCAGCCGCCACCCGGAGGGGTCTGCGATGCGGCTCGGTGGCGACCCCGACGGGACTCGAACCCGCGGCCTCCGCCGTGACAGGGCGGCGCGCTAACCAACTGCGCTACGGGGCCTGGAAGGTACTTCTGGTGCATCCGGCGGTGCCGACTGCGCACCCCCAACGGGATTCGAACCCGTGCTACCGCCGTGAAAGGGCGACGTCCTAGGCCACTAGACGATGGGGGCCAGGTTGTTGACGAGTAGTGGTCTCCGTCAGGGACCGGTACAGCATAGGGGACCTCCTCCGCGGGACCCAAATCTCCAGGCGGCAGGCAGCTCGTCGACGCGCACCCCAGAATGAGGGGGTGATCGAGATGAGCGCGGAGCATTTCGAGGAGCTGGTCGCGGACGCGCTGGACCAGGTGCCCGACGAGCTGGCCGCGCTGATGGACAACGTGGTGGTGCTGGTCGAGGACGAGCCCTTCGCCGACGTCGTGGCCGAC
>CADCUJ010000053.1 GCA_902805855.1 uncultured Nocardioidaceae bacterium | reverse complement strand
CCGGAGGCCAGGCCGTGGCACTCGACGACTTCGACTTCGGTTCCTACCAGAACTGAGCCGACACCGAACCAGACACCGGCGGGTGGCGAACCCAAGCAACGTGGATCTCGTCTACCCGCCGGTGATCGGTGCCGGACACGCGTTGTTCCGGGCGCTCGGCCTGCGCCTGTGCGTCGAGGGTGATCACCACATCCCGCGGACCGGGCCGGTGGTGCTGGCGAGCAACCACGTCAGCTTCCTGGACTTCGCGCTGGTGGGCCTGATGGCGCGGCGGAGCAGGAGGTACGTGCGCTTCCTTGCCCGGCACGACGTCTGGCACCACCCGCTCGCCGCACCACTGATGCGCGGCATGCGGCACATCCCCGTGGACCGTACCGTCCCCGCCGCGGCCTACCTGCGCGCACGCGCGATACTGCGGTCGGGGGAAGCCGTGGGCGTCTTTCCCGAGTCGGGGGTGAGTACGTCGTACACCATCCGTGCCCTGATGCCTGGAGCCGTGGCTCTCGCCGCCGAGACGCGTGCCCCACTGGTCCCGATGGCGATTTGGGGGCCGCAGCGCATCTACACCGCCGGCCGCCCGCGAGACCTCACCCGTGGGCGGCCGGTGACCCTGCGGGCGGGAGAGCCGATCGATGTCCCCCGGTCGGTCGACGTGCGTGCGGAGACCGCCCGGCTGGGCGAGCGGCTGCAGGTGCTCCTCGACGACCTGCAGCGTCGCCCACGCCACCAGCCGGCACCGGGTCAGCCGGCGCCGTGGCACCCGGCGCATCTCGGCGGCCAGGCCCCGCCTCCGGCTGTCGCGCGGCTGAGCGAGAGCGTGCCGCGCACGTCGGTGCCGCCGAGCTGGCTCGCCCCTGAGCAGCCCTAGACTGCCTGCCCATGTCGCCGGAGCCGACCAGGGCCGTCGACGCCGACCCGCCGCGGCGTCAACGGGTGGCCGCGTATGCGCTGATCACCCGAGGACCGGACGTGCTGCTCACTCAGATGTCCGCGCGCACCCGCATCCAGGGACGCTGGACCCTGCCCGGAGGAGGTGTCGACCATGGCGAGGACCCGCGGGACACGTTGCGGCGTGAGGTCTACGAGGAGACCGGCCTGCGCGTCATCCCGGGCCGCGTCTTCGACGTCCACGCGAGCCACTTCGTCGGTGCCCGCTTCGACGGCGTCGTCGAGGACTACCACGGCATCCACCTGATCTTCGAGGCTCGGATCGAGCCAGGGTCCGTCGACGTCGAGCCGCACGTCGTGGAGCAGGACGGCTCGACGGAACGCTCCGCGTGGATCGACATGCGCGGGGCCCTCGAGCTGGACCTGCTCGGCGCCGCCCGCCACGCACTGGACCGGGTGAACGAACCCGTTCGGGAGCAGGCGTGACGCGGCACCGCCCGGCCCACCCCGAGTCGGTCTTCACCTACGCCGCGCCTGCTGTGAAGTTCGGTGCCGGAGCATCCGAGGAGGTCGGCTACGACCTTCGCCAGCACGACGTCCACCGTGCCCTCGTGGTGACCGATCCGGGAGTCGCGCGGACGGGCCATCCCGCACGGGTCGTCGAGCTGCTGACGCAGAGCGGGATCGATGCCGGCGTCTTCGAGGGGGTGCATGTCGAGCCGACGGACGCCAGCATCGTCGCAGCGGCCGCCTTCGCCGAGGAGCACGGGCCCTGGGACGCCTTCGTCGCCGTCGGGGGTGGCTCGGCCATCGACACGGCGAAGGCGGTGAACCTGCTCTCCACGAACCCCGGCGAGCTGATGGACTACGTCAACCCGCCGGTGGGCGGTGGCCGGGCCCCGGAGCAACCGCTGCTGCCGCTGGTGGCGGTTCCCACCACCGCTGGGACGGGCAGCGAGAGCACCACGATATGCGTGCTCGACGTGCTCCCCCTTCAGGTCAAGACCGGAATCAGCCACCCGCGGCTGCGCCCGACGCTCGCGGTGGTCGACCCGCTGCTCACCCTCACCCAACCGGCGACGGTCACTGCGGCGTGCGGCATGGACATCGTGTGCCACGCGCTGGAGAGCTACACCGCCCGCCCGTTCGACTCCTTCGACCACAAGCGCGCCGACCAGCGCGTCCCCTACTGCGGAGCCAACCCGATCGCCGACATGTGGGCCGAGCGGTCACTGACGCTGCTGGCCGGCGCCTTCCGCCGGGCGGTCCACGACGGCGACGACGTGGTGGCCCGCAGCGAGATGGCCCTGGCCGCGACGTTCGCCGGCCTCGGCTTCGGGAACGCCGGGGTGCACATCCCGCACGCGAACGCCTACCCGATCGCCGGCAGGGTCCGCGACTTCCGGCCCCCGGGCTACCCCGGCGACGAGCCGTTGGTGCCCCACGGGATGGCGGTGGCACTGACCGCTCCCGAGGCGTTCCGGTTCACCTACGACGCGACTCCTGACAGACACGTGCGCGCCGCAGCGCTGCTGGCGCCCGGCGGACTCGAGGACCTGCCCTCGCAGCACCCTCGCGACCTGCTGCCCCAGGTGCTGACCGGCCTGATGCGGGAGATCGGGATGCCCAACGGCATCGCCGCGGTCGGCTACGGCGAGCACGACCTCACCGACCTCGTCGCGGGCAGCCTGCAGCAGCAGCGGCTGCTCGCCACTGCTCCGCGCGAGGTCCGTGAGGCGGACATGGCGGGCATCCTGAGCGCCTCCATCACCTTGTGGTGAGCGCGGCCGCGGGCCGCCGGGAGGCGCCCTCAGCGTTTTGACCGGGGTGGGCGGAGCCGGTAATCTTGGTCACCGTGCCCGGACCTCCGGGCGATTGCGCATGCTCCGGTACAGGAGCCGCGGGGGCGAGTCTCCGCAGCGCTTCCATCCCGGCTCTCTCCTCAGGGCAGCCGAGCATGATCCATGACGAGCAGACGAAGGGGAACCACGCGGTGCCCACCATCCAGCAGTTGGTCCGCAAGGGCCGCCAGGACAAGGTGTCGAAGAACAAGACGCCTGCGCTGAAGGGTTCGCCCCAGCGCCGTGGCGTGTGCACGCGTGTCTACACCACCACCCCGAAGAAGCCGAACTCCGCGCTGCGAAAGGTCGCCAGGGTCCGGCTGTCCAGTGGCATCGAGGTGACGGCGTACATCCCCGGCGTCGGGCACAACCTGCAGGAGCACTCCATCGTGCTGGTGCGAGGTGGCCGGGTGAAGGACCTGCCGGGTGTGCGCTACAAGATCATCCGCGGTTCCCTCGACACCCAGGGCGTGAAGAACCGCCGACAGGCCCGTAGCCGTTACGGCGCGAAGAAGGAGAAGAGCTGATGCCGCGCAAGGGTCCCGCTCCCAAGCGTCCGGTCGACATCGACCCGGTCTACGGCAGTCCCGTCGTCACCCAGCTGGTCAGCAAGGTGCTGCACGACGGCAAGAAGCAGGTCGCCCAGCGGATCGTGTACGGCGCCCTCGAGGGCTGCCGCGACAAGACCGGCGCCGACCCGGTCGTCACCCTCAAGCGTGCCCTGGACAACGTCAAGCCGGCCATCGAGGTGAAAAGCCGTCGCGTCGGTGGCGCCACCTACCAGGTGCCGATCGAGGTGAAGCCCGGTCGCTCCACCACCCTCGCGCTTCGCTGGCTGGTCGCCTACTCGCAGGCCCGGCGCGAGAAGACCATGGCCGAACGTCTGATGAACGAGATCCTCGACGCGTCCAACGGCCTCGGCGCCGCGGTGAAGCGTCGCGAGGACACGCACAAGATGGCCGAGTCGAACAAGGCCTTCGCCCACTACCGCTGGTGACCTGAGCAGCCCGCGGGCGTACGCCGACCGCCCGCGGAACGCGCTCACAAGGGAACAAACCGGCTCCGCGCGGTGTTGATCCTCACGCCAGTGAGGCACCGCAAACCGACCACAGACTCCCAAGGACTTAGCAGTGGCTGTCGACATCACCACGGACCTGAAGAAGGTCCGCAACATCGGCATCATGGCGCACATCGATGCCGGCAAGACCACGACCACCGAGCGAATCCTGTTCTACACCGGCATCACCTACAAGATCGGTGAGGTCCACGAGGGCGCAGCCACGATGGACTGGATGGAGCAGGAGCAGGAGCGCGGCATCACGATCACCTCCGCCGCCACCACCTGCTGGTGGAAGGACCACCAGATCAACATCATCGACACCCCCGGCCACGTCGACTTCACCGTCGAGGTGGAGCGTTCGCTTCGGGTGCTCGACGGTTCCGTGGCGGTCTTCGACGGTGTCGCGGGTGTCGAGCCGCAGAGCATGACCGTATGGCGCCAGGCCAACAAGTACTCCGTGCCCCGGATGTGCTTCGTCAACAAGCTGGACCGCACCGGTGCCGACTTCTACCGCTGCGTCGACATGATCGTGGACCGGCTGAACGCGACCCCGCTGGTGCTGCAGATCCCGATCGGCAGCGAGTCCGACTTCATCGGCGTGGTCGACCTGGTCGGCATGCGCGCGCTCACCTGGCGTGGCGAGACGGCGATGGGCGAGGACTACGAGGTCGAGGAGATCCCGGCCGAGCTCACCGAGCAGGCCGCGGAATGGCGCGAGAAGCTGCTGGAGACACTCGCCGAGGCCGACGACGAGATCATGGAGATGTACCTCGAGGAGAAGACTCCCACCGTCGAGCAGCTCGATGCCGCGATCCGCCGGGCCACCCTTGCCGACAAGCTGAACCCGGTGCTGACCGGCACCGCCTTCAAGAACAAGGGCGTCCAGCCGCTGCTGGACGCGGTCGTGAAGTACCTTCCCTCGCCGCTCGACGTCGAAGGGGTCGAGGGACACAAGCCCAACGACGAGGAAGCCGTGCTGCGGCGCAAGCCCAGCGACGACGAACCGCTGGCCGCCTTGGCGTTCAAGATCGCTGCCGACCCCCACCTGGGCAAGCTCACCTATCTTCGCGTGTACTCCGGGAAGCTGGAGGCCGGTCAGTTCGTGCTCAACGCGACCAAGGGCCGCAAGGAGCGGATCGGCAAGATCTACCAGATGCACGCGAACAAGCGTGAGGAGATCGCCTCGGTCGGCGCCGGCCAGATCGTCGCGGTGATGGGTCTCAAGGACACCACCACCGGAGAGACGCTGTGCGTGCAGAGCGACCCTGTCGTGCTGGAGTCGATGAGCTTCCCCGCACCGGTGATCGAGGTTGCGATCGAGCCGAAGACCAAGGGCGACCAGGAGAAGCTGGGGATGGCGATCCAGCGGCTCTCCGACGAGGACCCGACCTTCACCGTGAAGACCGACGACGAGACCGGGCAGACGATCATCGCCGGGATGGGCGAGCTGCACCTCGAGGTGCTCGTGGACCGGATGCGGCGTGAGTTCCGCGTCGAGGCGACGGTCGGCAAGCCGCAGGTCGCCTACCGCGAGACCATCCGCAAGACCGTCGAGAAGCACAGCTACACGCACAAGAAGCAGACCGGCGGCTCGGGACAGTTCGCCAAGGTCGTCATCTCGCTGGCACCGAGCATCGACGAGGAGACCGGGACCGGCGCGGGCTACGAGTTCATCAACAAGGTGACCGGTGGCCGGGTGCCGCGCGAGTACATCCCGTCGGTGGACCAGGGCGGCCAGGAGGCGATGGAGTTCGGTGTGCTCGCCGGCTACCCCATGGTCGACGTCAAGTTCACCCTCGAGGACGGTGCCTACCACGACGTGGACTCCTCGGAGCTTGCGTTCAAGCTGGCCGGGAACGCGGCCTTCAAGGAGGCTGCGCGGATGGCGCGGCCGGTGTTGCTGGAGCCGATGTTCGCGGTCGAGGTCACCACGCCGGAGACCTTCCTCGGCGACGTGATCGGTGACATCAACTCTCGTCGCGGGCAGGTCCAGTCCATGTTCGAGCGCTCCGGCGACCGGGTCGTCGAGGCGCTGGTTCCGCTGTCAGAGATGTTCGGGTACGTTGGCGATCTGCGGTCGAAGACCTCGGGCCAGGCGTCGTACTCGATGGAGTTCGACTCGTACGCCGAGGTTCCTCAGAACGTCGCCGAGGAGATCATCAAGAAGGTCCGGGGCGAGTAGCCGGTTCTCTACCGGTAGCGGCGTCGGTGTATTTTCACAAACTAGTCAAGTACTAACGAGG
Source organism: uncultured Nocardioidaceae bacterium (assembly GCA_902805855.1). GTDB lineage: Bacteria > Actinomycetota > Actinomycetes > Propionibacteriales > Nocardioidaceae > Nocardioides_C. The sequence goes on along the minus strand of CADCUJ010000053.1, from coordinate 286 downwards.
AGGAGCCCCCGTGGCTAAGGCGAAGTTCGAGCGGACTAAGCCGCACGTCAACATCGGAACCATCGGTCACATCGACCACGGCAAGACGACGTTGACCGCAGCGATCACCAAGGTGCTGCACGACAAGTACCCGGACCTGAACCCCTTCACGCCGTTCGACGAGATCGACAAGGCCCCGGAGGAGCGTCAGCGCGGGATCACGATCTCGATCGCGCACGTGGAATACCAGACCGAGCAGCGCCACTATGCACACGTCGACTGCCCGGGCCACGCCGACTACATCAAG